>JAHQWX010000168.1 GCA_029856375.1 Promethearchaeia archaeon
CACTTAATTTAACTTTGTCAACCCTTTCTATTTCCTTTTCGGATTTACTCTCCTTACTCTCGTCGCTCGTTTCCTTACTCATACTATCGCGATCGAATATTTATTAAAAAAAATATATCCTTAAGATATTAAGTAATTAGAAAACATCGTTTTATAAAATTATGGTTTCCTTTTTAAATGAAAAGTATAAATGATTGTCTAAACAAAAACAAATCCAATTAAATCTCATTCTAATCGTATTTTTGAGATTTTAAAAAATATAAAATTAGTGTAAATTAATTCTATTGGTATTTAAATAAGGATGTAACAATAAATAATACGAAATGCTAAAATTTGGCATCCATAAAGTTTATCAGAATAATTTATCTAATTTAATTCAAGAAATTTGAAATTATTTCTTATTTAAAAATTAAGGAATTCCGAAATTGTCCCAAATTGTAGCTTTTAACGAGAAATTAAAAGAATTAGTTGAAGAAGCAAAGCAGTATGAGGCAACTAAAAACATAAAAAAAGCAATTAAAACTTGGATTGAAATATCAGATTTATGTTTGAAATTTGCCAAAAAACCAGATATCGATATCTCTTTTAAAAACATGATAACAAAAAAGACTAAAAATATAATAAATCACGTTAAATCGCTTAAACAAACAGTTTCTCAAAAAGAACAGAGATGGATTGCTAAAGAAGAAGAAGAAATTTCAGACTTTTTCCATAATCTACCGGAAACGCCTAGCGATGTTCCTGAGATTTACGATAAATCAGGTACTAAAGATGGAGATATGGCAAGCTCAGACCAAAAAATGAGGCGTAGACCAGATGCTAGAGATTTACCGGATGGTGTCAAAGAAATCAAAGCTAACGACTACGATTTTGAAACAATTATCCCTCACGATCAATCAAAAGTGATTGGCGAAGATCAAGGGGAAATATCTGATTCAAAGACACCTACTTCTCAAACGGTTCCAAAACACAAAAAAATAGGTCGACCGTGTCCCTTTTGTGGTGCAAATATTGGAGAAAATGATAAGGTATGTTCGCACTGTGGAACACCTATCTAATGAGAACATTAATTTTTTAAATATTTGATTTACAATAGAACTATCAGAGAGGATTTATTCGTTATGGCTAAAAAAAAGAAAGATCTTGAAGAAGAAAAAATACTGAAGGTTGTTAAGAGAATAGAGGAAGAAGAAAAGGGACAAGAAAGAATAGAAGTTAGAGCAAATTTAATTTCGGCACCTCCTGGTCAAACAGGAGCGAGCGTTAAAATCAATTTAAAAATTAAAGATCCTAGTTTTTACGCAAAGGCAAGTAATGTAGTTTTTTCTGCTGGAACAGACGAATTTGAAGAAGTTACAATGCAAAAGATTGATTTAGATAATTTCTCAGCAAAATTGGATAATATACCTAAGGAAACTGCTGTATTGTATTACATTAAAATATTAGACAAATCAGGCGAATGGGTGCAATATCCAAGACCATACGATCTAAAAGAAGAGGACGCTGAAACCGAACCGTATTATCAATTCACGGTAGAAGCGAATGGTTCGATATCATATAAAAAAACATGGGACGATACTAACCTCACTAAATGCCCAGTCTGCGGGTACATGTGTTATCCTACATGGGACGAATGTCCTGAATGTAACACACCACTTTACGATACATACCAAGAGATATTCGAAGAAGACCAAAAAGAGAAAGAAGAAAAGATACAAAAAAGAAAAGAATTAGAAGAAGAGATAGCTTGGTCAGAAGCGCAAGGAACCGCTGAATCGTGGAGAGGATTGCCCGAATGCCCGAATTGTGGCTATAATGTGCAAGTTGATTGGGCAAATTGTCCCGTTTGCTCTTTTGATTTAACACGCGTGAAGTTAGAAAAAAAACCAGCATATGCCGAAGAAGATTCGTATAAACCAGAGGAAGAGCAAGTTCCCTCTAAGGATTTAAAAGACAAATCTAAAAAGGAGAAGGAGAAAAAGGTTCCTTTTGTCCCTTCCAAGGAAGATATCGATATTTTATAATAATTTAACCTTTTCTTGTAATCCTAATTCTTCCGGAGTGGGGAAATACCAATCATAAGGGTAATTTATCAATTTATAATATATCGAATAAAGCATACTGTCTTTTATCGTATTGATTTTTTGGTCCGTTTTGGGTTTCCCGTCAACCATTTTTAGTTCTCTAAAACGCTCTGAGAAACCTCCGTATTTAAAATATTTATTAATTTGATAAATCTTTCTGCTAAAATAGAGAAATTTACTTTTTAAAGGAGAAACTTGGCTTTTGTGTTGAGATAGCGCTTCTATTACGATTTTTAAATCTTTAAATCGACATCTTATTGATATGTTCGATTTGAACGAGTAATAGAAAAAGATTCTTTTTGGCATTACATCGCTATTCAGTCTTTTTAATGCAAAGTATACTAACCTTCCTGTGTTGAGATGGTCAAAGTGATAGTCAATTGCATACACGGGATCAGGAGCAAACACAATATCGGGTTTAATTTCTTTAATTAGATTTATAACATAATTCAGAGCCTTTTGATTTAACGGAAGATGTCCATCGATGAATCCCGCATAGATTATCTTTAATTGATTTTTTGTGTGTTTTTTATAGATTTTTGCTACATTTTCCATCTCTCGCTTTCGAATTTTCTCAAGTCTTTCACCTCTGAACTCTTTTCGTTCAGTACCATATTGACAATTTGTCATTAGAACTTCAGTAACATCATACCCTAATTTTAGAGATTTAATACACATAAATGGGCTTCCAAATTCAATATCATCCGCGTGCGGAGTAAAGAAAACAACTTTTTTAGTATTAGATCTAGACATATAAGAAACTATAATATTCTCTGTTTTTTATAATTTGAATTAAGTTTCTAAAACGGGATAGTTTTCTTTAAGTAGCCCAAATAATCGTCCCGCTCGTCCTTTGGGATAGTAATTACGAAATCAACTGATTCCACAGGTGATGCATCTCCCAAGTTATAGTCTTTTAGTTTTAATATCGCAAAACCAGGATTCTCTTTTGATAAATGTTGAGGATCAAACACCAATCCAATAGCAAACGGATTGTTTTCGTTTTGCCACCCTAAATGGTTCATTATATCGACCCCGGAATACTCCAAACCGATAAAATGACTATGAAACCACCCAACAAGGTGGTGCCTTTCGTCCTTTTTTCGTAATTCCTCTTCAAACAGAGTAGCATCAATGTAATTCTGAGTGGTAAAGCCTACATCTGTTTGGGTTCCTATATTCATCGTTTTACAATCTGTGACATAACAAGTACCAATGTGAATTCTACCCCCAAGCACACCATATATTTCTCTCCAATTTACAAATGGCTCAGAAGGATTTGCAAATTTTAATACATCTCGAGCAATTTTTACATAAACTTCCTTTTTTACGCTGACTAATCCAAATGGTGCTTTCTCAACCATAATTTGATACCCTTGAAAAATATCTACTTATTTAATTATAGGTCAATCCTTTTTAGAATTATCATTTGATTTCTGGATCTTTTCGAATCGCTCTATCGCTTTATCTCTCCAAGTAGTTTTCCACTTTTTAAAACCAGATTTCACATATTTCTCTCGTTTATAGAAATCTTTGCATACCCAATCAAACAGAATAAAATACCTTTTTTTCCCGCTCTCGATGGTTAGATTACGAGACCTAATTCCTAACTTTCTCAGGTGATTTATATAGTGTCGTTCTACGGCGTCTTGTAATTTTCCTTCGATTTTTGCGTCTTGGTAATATTGTTCGATTTTGAGAAAATAGCTACGCACCTTATCAAAAATATTACCTCTACATAGTTTTACTAATTCGTTTGGACTGACATTCATCTCCTTGAAGGCTTCCTTTACGAGTTCTACGGCTTTTGCGTACGGCGCCTTTTTTTTCCAAGGTTCTTCGTAGAATAATTGAACTGGAATTGTTTTTATCAGTAATTCTTTGGTATTTTTTCTATAAAATCCAATAAAAGCGTCTCCAACTAGATCTCCAGTTCCAGCATCGTCAATTTCTATCAATTTCGAAACGCAATCCCGATGTTATTAGATTTTTCTTTAATTAAGTAAGACTTTAAAATTTTTAAATCTATTTTAATCCATGGTAAAAAAAATTGAGATCATCGTTATCGGAAACGAGATTTTAATAGGAAAAACACGTGATACTAATTCTTCTTGGCTAGCAAAGCACATAACTAAATTTGGCCACATTATTTCTAGAATCACAACCATTCCTGACGACATCGATATCATTGCTTCAACAATTAGAGAAACATTAACGCGTTCTCCTAATTTAATTATCACTTCTGGAGGATTAGGACCTACATGGGAAGATTTAACTTTAAAAGGAATCGCAGGGGGGTTAAATAGAGAACTTAAAATGGATCAGATGGCATATAGCATGCTAAAAAGGCGATACGACAACATCCATAAAAAGGGAATAACAAAAGTTGGTGGGATGACAAAAACACGGGAAAAAATGGCTTATTTACCAGAAGGATCTTACCCTCTAAGTAATCCTGTTGGAGCTGCTCCTGGTGTTGAGATTGTGGAAGGTGATTGTACGATAATATGTTTACCAGGAGTTCCAGCTGAATTGAAAGGCATTTTTAAATTGCATGTTGTTCCTATTATAAAGAAAGAAGCCGGTAAATTCGTTGAAAAAACGCTAGATTTCCAAGGAATTGGCGAATCGGAAGTAGCACCCATGATTTCGTTGATAAGGAAGCAATTTCCTAAATTGTATTTTAAAACCCACCCCAAATTAACAGAACAACTCGATATCGAGTTGTCAATTACGGCATTCAATATTGAAGATGCCGAATTACAAATGAATCAAGCTATCGAATTGGTTAAAAAAAAAATTCTTGAAGCAGATGGTAGAATTATATCTGAATAAAGATAGCTACTTAAAATTACAAAAAATATATATAGGCACTTCCTCCTATTTTCAAAATAGAGAGATTTAAAAAAGATTTGTTGAAAAAATGGATACTATTGAAAAATCAATCAGTATGGTAATTGATTTAATTAATGGAAAGGACATTGATGAGTCTAAGATCCCAAAATTAAATACTCGAGATGAGTTATTAGAAATATTTAACGCATTTAAGAAAGCTATTTTCTTAATCGAAAATATTCGAATCTAAATCTTTATGAGATAAGCAAGTCTAATATTCTCGTTAACTTTTTAAAATTATTAAATGTGTCGCGATAATAAATGTCCAGTTTGATTTCGTGTGCAGTTAAATTTTGGTTA
>JAHQWX010000005.1 GCA_029856375.1 Promethearchaeia archaeon
TTCCCAGCAACTTATTACGATTATGTATTTGGAAATCCCAGCATTCCACTGTTTGCTTTTATACTTATAAATATTGGAATTTTTATCGTATTATATTTTTTCGTTAGAATTTTAGAGGGCCGTGCTGATTTAAAAACCAAAAGAATCGGACTCGGACCTAATCTAGCAAAGGCGCTATACAACTTAGAGAGCTTCTACGCGCATGGCAGAGATGTGGGACTCAATACCATGCTTTTATGCGATGAGAAAATTACCAAAAATAACCAAATGTTAGACTATAAAAGTACGGCAGAATACATAAACAATTCGATGATAAAGCCTTCAAGGGGTTCTCTGCTTGGAAACTTTTTAAATTCACACCCTCCAACATATTTAAGAATTGCTGCGATATTAGGAGATGATTTAAAACCCAGAACGGAAGCTTTTCTAACTTTTACTCTCATGAAAAGATCAAAACAGAGAAAATTTGCATCTCTATATTCTAACGCAAGAGAAGTGTTCAAAAAGATTTCGTCTAACAAATTTAAAGAAAAATTTGATGTGAAAAGCATCTCAAAATTAATGGTTGACTTGAAAAAAAGCGAACTATACCAGAGATATGTAAATAAAACCTATATTTTTTCGAATAAAATCGATAAAACAAAAACATTGGGAAAGGTTGTGGATATTTCTTTCCTCGACGACGCGTGCGAATCTGTTGAATTAAATATTGAATATATAGACGGGAAAGAAAATGGAAATATAATTCTTCCTCTTTATAATGCGGTTGAATACGAGATTGGATCGAAATATCTTTTGAAAGAAAAGTATCTGCTAACTCTTGAAAAAATTGAATTGTTTAACGATAATACCGAAGGTAATTACATTTTTTCTTCTAAAATGGAACCCGTAATCAAGAAAAGCTTAAAATTCAAAATACCAAAATCGATGGGTGTTATCGAAAATCTCAAGGACAAAGATGTTTTTCTAACCACTAAAGGGTCGCTGGCAATCGTAAAATGCACTGATATTGAACCATCCAATATCTATAACGATTATAGAATCTCGATTTTAGAAAATGGCGAAACATCTGTTTACTCCTTAAAAGATCTTATCATCAAAACCTCTGACAATGGAATCGGCCTTGTATTTTTTCGAGATTTAGGTACAAAACCTTATGAAATAAAACTTCTAGAATGGTTAAAGGAAAAACAGTTGAGGACTTCAATTTTTCTTAAAAAACCTGTAAATAACGAGGAAATCGGATATATTCAAGAAATTAATGTCAAATATGAAAATCAATTGGCGCTCGAAAAGAGCACAGTAAAAATTAAAAATATATTTGGCGAAGATGTCGAGATTCCATTTAAAAAGATAGAAGTAGTGCTCTTTGATTACGATTCTGTTACGATCTTAAGGAAAGATAAAACAAGTGCTTTCAGCAAATTTGGATACAAGATCCTTAAAAGGTTCTCTCCACAAAAAATATTTATTTAAATCAGAAGATGTAAGTTAAAAAAGAGAAAATTTGAAAAATTCAAAATTATTTCAAGAAGAGACTCTATGGGAAATCCTAGTTGCTATAAGACTTTATGTAATCGTCTTATTTTTTATCGCACCAATATTTCTTATAACGATCAACATTGGGTATATCACACCAGTAAATCTTGTCATAATAGGTTTTTCTATGTTGCTTATCGTTGTTTTCGTATTATTTGAAAAAAGACACTACTCGCGAAGGTTTTTAAAGGTCTCGTTGGCATTATTGATACTATGTGCGTTTTTAATTTTCCTGAATTTTAATATTGGCCTTGTATTGAATATTGCACACTTGAATTTTTTAGGCATTATTATAGATTCTTGTATCATCGCGAGTTCTATTCTGTTCTTTCATTTTACGATTCCTAAAAAAAGATTCGAGAAACTTAATTCTTGGTTATGTTCGCGTAAAGATGAATGGTCAAATGGAGGTAATAGAACCCGAGTTAAGCAGCACATATTCGCATCTATGTCTATATTATGGTTAATATTTTCAGTAATGGTTATAACACTTCCCTATCCCATCTACATTCAAAACGCACCTACTGCTACGAATAAAGATGGTAGAACGATTGGTATTTGGGGATTCAGTTATAGCTATATAAATCCCACCAAAGTGGGCTCGCCAACATACTTCAACGCCTCTACCTTAGAAATGATTTCGGACGCGAATATCTATTTCGAAATTACTATTAATAAGCATAGACTTGGAGATGATCTAGAAGCTATTCTTGCTAAATGCAGAGATTTTAATATTGAAGTTCACCTTTCTATGAGTACTAACTCTACGCCATATAGCTTTGTAAATATTTGGACATTTGAAAATCTTAGCGTAGAGCTTGATAATATGCTCGATTGGCTCGATAGTAAAGGATTCATTCTAAATCCCGTAACTACTATTATCTACGATATGGAACCTCTTCTAGAATCGTTTATGCAATATTACGGTTTTTTGCCTTATGTATCAGAAAAACTCAGACAGTATTACGCGATTGAAGAGCTTTTTCTAGAAACTAATCAGCGTATAAGGGACGAATATAATCTTGAAATTCAAATTTGCACCGAGTACGGGCAAGGTTTTGATGGTAAAGATGGAGACGACGATATTATAGCAAATAGAGGATTGCTATCAGACGAGAAGTGCAGTATGAGTTATATGGTCTATCGGCGAAGTAATGTCGGACGAAACCATATTCTTGACCATTGCCGTTTTTTAGAAAACGGGGATACAATAATTTTAAACTCTTGGAAAGAGGAAGGACATCTTTGTTGGGGTGATATCGAATGCGCAATTAAAGATGCTCGAATAGTATTGGGTTACCCGGGAAAGACCCTGAACTTGGAAATCTGGCGGCTTGATTATTTCTTGGAGTCGTATGGAATGCAAGGGCTGTACGATTTTATTGAAGGAGTATCTGGTGATTGGACAGAATGGGCTCCAATTTCTATCCATAACATTTACGGAGTATCGCCTTTCTGGGATCTCGTATTTTTCGGGATTGCTCTGTTAGATGTATACGGTCCCCTTTTTAGAATTATGAATAATGCGTTTTGAATGAAATAGAATCAAATTTAAATGTAATATTTCAAATAAAAGGTTAAACGGTTAAAAACAGAAAAGCCAATAAGTAATTAAAAATTATTTTTCTAATAATTGTTCTATAACTAGTTGTGATATAAATGGCTGGAAAATTAAGAGCAATTTTAAGACTATTAAGAGTAAAACAATATTACAAGAATATATTAATATTTGTTGGCGCCTTCTTTGGACGAATGCTTTTAGATTTTTCTTTATGGTTTATTTTAATATTTGGTTTTATCTTAGCTTGCTGTGCTTCGTCTATAAATTATGTAGTGAACGATCTCGTTGATATTGAAAAAGATAAGGCCCATCCTGAGAAATCTAAAAAACGACCTCTAGCCTCTGGAGACTTATCGAAGAGCTTTGCCTATTTATTATTAATAGCTCTAATTAGTTTTATAGCCATTAGCATAATCTTTATTATTCCTTATCCAACTAACCTTAACTTCGGATTAATGCTTCTTGTAATTACTATAATCGGACAATCATACAATTTTTTCTTAAAAGAATATGCTTTTATTGATATTATCTCTTTATCTGTAATTTATGTCATTCGTGCAATTGCTGGTTGTTTTCTTATTCAAGTCTATATTTCTCCCTGGTTAATCTTGGCAATATTTTTAGTGGCTTTATTCTTAGTAATCTGTAAAAGGACAGCGGATTTAGAACTTATTGGTGAGGAGAATGCTTCTAAACACAAAAAAGTCTACGATCAATACTCTAAAAAGCTATTAGAAGATTTTCACCTCCTCGTTTCAAGTTCGTTATTCATAACATATTCGTTGTACATAATATTAGGTGCGTTTGATGTAGGTGCGTTAGAAACTTGGTCGTATTACCAATATTTGTCAGTTTTTACTATTCCACTGGCGCTATATCTAATCATGAGATATATGTATCTGCTCAAGACAAAACCCGAAATTGCGCGAAGTCCCGTAAGAATCTTTCTCGATAAGGGTATGATCACGATGGGAATAATAATTGTAGTGATTTTATTTATTTCATTCTACTGGGAAACCATGTTAGGTCTTTTTGGATTAACTTAAGTGATTCTCGTGTCTCAAACACACCCACCGATTATATTATTCGATTTTGATGGAGTTATAATCACTCATACCAGTCTAGAACTTGCTGCGTTAAAACAACTCAAAAACAAATGGTATAATTGGAAAAACACTGAAAATATGAGGTTAATCGACTTCGCTCGAATATTTGAGCAATCTGATTCTAAAAACAAAAGGAAAGCCTTTACGGGCATAAATAGAAGCTATAAAAATATAATTCCAAATTACTTCAAACGATGGTTTTTTTTTGTCCGATTTAGGTTAGACTATCCGAAATTGGAGAAAATTTATGACACTCTTAAGCCTAATCTCGAAGATACATTAAAATTGTTTAAAGAAAATCGTTTTCCAATGGGAATTGTCTCAAATACTGGTAAAGAAAGACTCGAGTATTTTAGCACCAAATTCGAATTGGATAATTATTTTTCTGTTTTGTTTTCTCGTAGCGATACAGAGATAAGAAAACCAAGTCCTTATCCAATTATTCTCGCATTGAAAACAATTAAAGAAAAATTTAATTTACCCAAAATTGATAAGAGTATGGTTTATTACATTGGGGATTTGCCATCAGATATTATTTGCGCAAACGCGGCTGGTATTAACAGCGTAGCTACAATTTCCGGTCATGGCTTAAAAGAAGATTTGGTAGCAGAAAATCCAACTTTAGTAATTAATGAAATAAAAGACCTATTAAAAGTTGAAAAAATCAAGAAATTCCTAAAAAAATAAAATTATCTCTGTATTTTTCCGGGTAAATAGAACAAATATCTTCTTCTAAGTAATTTTGTCTTGATAAATCTGTCAATTTTGCGAGAATTTTGAACAACAACCCAAATCATTTTATCGCTTTTATAATAATCTTGAACTTCTTTTAAAGTAATTGGTTCAATATTGAATTCCTTCGCCTCATCAGCAAAAAATTTATTCGTAACTTTTACTATCCCGGGAATTAGTCTCGGGAGTTGCTCCTTAAAGAAGTTCGCAATTAAGTCAATAGTAACTAACCGCCAATCGTAGTATCGATCCAATATCTCTTGAACAAACATGTATTTAACAATCGGCCTCAAGAAAAACGCGAGGCTTTTTAATAATTGATCCGGATTTATTGCTTCTATTCCATTTTTTCTGTATAGAGGTGTGCTCGTATCTAAGTATTGCAATACACCATCTTCGGGAATTTTCGGATTACTAGGATCGTAACCTCCAAGAGAAAAGTTTGAAATTTGACCATCCAGCCCTAATTTTAAATCCTCGTTCTCTATATTAAATTTCCAAACTTTTTTCAATTCTCTCATTACGAGAATTATTAATTTATTCACATTTTGACTGTTTAAATCGTGAATTATTTTATTTCCAATAGATTCAGGCGGAAGCTTTTTCTGAGCGCAATATAATACGGGTTTTCCTTCAGGATCTTCCACCCACGCTGTTTTATATTCTGGAATGTTTAATCCAACGCGTTCGCTTAGAATTTTGTTATACTTGTCGTAAATTTTTATGTAATAGTTCACTTGTCTCTTGTTTTCAAAAACTGGAAGTCTTTTATAGGCAATACTTGCTGGATCGTTTAATAGCTCAAAAACTAAACTTATCTCTCCATAACCGAGTATTTTAATTGGGACTTGACCTCGCTCTGGATGGTAAGTATCAATTGTTTTTTCTAATTTTTTTAACAAATCTACATTAATCTTCATTTTTTTCCACATAATTTTATTTTTTTTGAAACAAATTAAGAGCATTTTCAAGCCGTTTCATTATTTCTTCGATGTCTTCAGGCTCAATTATTAATGGAGGCATCAATTTATCCACAGCCTTATTATTTCCACAATAATCTCCCCAAATTCCACTTTTTATCATATTTACAGTAAATAATTGTCCATAGACTTCGTCTTTAAATTCTATCCCCCACATTAATCCTCGTCCGCGCACTTCTACTATTAAATTTGAATACTTTTCCTTCAATTCTTCTAAATCATCTCCGAATAATTTTCCCATATCCTTGACATGACTCAAAAATTCTGGTTTGGATAGGATATCCAACATCTTTCTTGTAACATAGCACCCCAATTCCGAACCCCCTGTAGTACTTATGTGAAGAAAAGGATCCTCCTTAAAAACTTCTTCAATAAACGGTCGATAACTACAAGTCGCCATAGGATAAACCCCAGAGCTCATGCCTTTAGCGAGTACAATAATATCAGGTACAACCTTTTCGTTCTCATACAATCCTCCATAAATTCCCCACATTTCGCCGGTTCGACCAAGACCTGCTTGAACTTCATCAGATATCATTATTACGCCTTTATCGTCGCATAACTCTCTTATTGTGGTGAAATAACCTTCTGGAGGTATCAAAATACCTCCTGTAGCGGGGATTGTTTCAAATAATACGCACGAAGTATTCTCGTCAATTTGTTTGGATAATGCACCAAGATCTCCAAAAGGTACTTGTGCAAAATCAGAAGGGCCCCATAAAAACATATCTTTAAATCTGGACGCACAGGCTCCTAATGCAAAACCCGTAACACCATGATAAGCTCGATTCGCCGAGAGGATTTTTTTCCTTTGTGTTATACCTCTAGCCAATTTTATTGCAAGATCAATTGCTTCTCCACCTCCAACGCAATATTGAGTTTTTGAGATATCTCCCGGGAGAAGTTCCGCCATTTCTTTTGCGAGTAAGGACCTTTGTTCGCTGAGTAGGTGATGATCTCCAATGTTTAATCCCGCATCAAGCCCATCTTTTAAAGCCTTTACAATCTCTGGATGGTTGTGCCCTAAATTGAAAACGCCTCCAGAAGTATGGCAATCAATTAAATCTAGTGGAGTTTCTCCTTTTCTTCGTCCTTCTAACATTTTAATGTTTAAACGATTTCTCTCTCCTAGGACTACCCCAAAACCAATCATTTTGAAAAAAGAAGCCTTGTATTTATTAACATAGGTAGAATACATTTTTACAATAGATCTTTGGCTCTCTGAACCGATAATATTTTTATTGCGCGACAAGGAAATCACTATTTTTAGGTTGAATTAATTCTAGTTTGTGCTTTTAAGTTTATTAAGCTTTACGCAGTCTCCAAAGGAGTAGAGGTGTCGAATTCTGAAAAGAAGAATTTAATCGCTTTAGGGATAAGATTGGAACATTTTGCCCCAACTAGTTTGCATAAATTTCTTTATTCGACGCTTCCCAGTTGTATTATACCAGAATAAATCGTGGTAAATCTTGGAAGCATTTGATGGTCCTAACATAAATAACTCGCTATGAAATAACGGCGCAAAAAAACTCAGAAATCCCTTTCTAGCCATTTGATCTCCCCAGATCACGAGGCTTCTTTTAACTCTGAACTTCCAATTTAAATTAGAAACATTTTTTCCAACTATCTCGATTTGATCGAAATCACCACACCCTATGCCCTCATCGTGTGCCATACGTATTGCTGGAAGTGAAAGAGGATCAAATCCCATTATACGAGAAACAACGGCGTCAACTGCTACTTGATCGTATCCTGCAAGTAGGTAGTTTTTAATTCTTGGAAACATCGTTCTAGGACCAGCTCCATCGCCGCACACTGTCCCATCAACAACTGCTAAAATCTCGGGATGAATTTGTTGCTGAATAGTAAGTAAATCAACAAGCACTTCAGACATATATTGATGACTAACATGCCTTCTTTTAGTTAGTAATCCACCGAAAGCGTTTTTCATAGCACAGGTAATTCCTCCGTGTTTCAGTGAACCTTCGGTTTTTCTGATATCCCCGCCCTCCTGTCCCGTGTGACCGTGAGTTTTCATTGTAGGTAAGTGAATAATCTTTTTTCCCACATAAAATTGAGGAATTTTAAATCCCTTTGGAAATATTTTTAAGTCTAATACATGTAATCTTTTATTCTTTAACGCAATAAACCTCGGTCTTAAAGATTCGTAAGGTACAAATTTTATTCTTGTAAGTGGAACAAACCACGTATTATATTTCTTTATTATTTTATCCCATTTATTTCCTTTAAGACCTCTTTCTATATTCGTCACCACTGTCTTATTTTCGCAGGGGAATAACTTTCTTGAGTCATAACCATCCTCTACCATCGTTTTTAAAACGCCCTCAACTTGCCAAGGAGGGCTCGAACACGCTGGAAAGAATTTACTCCAAGAAAGATTTAATTTTATGATTGTCTTCTCATCTTTACCATAATGATCTTGATACTTCGCCATATGCATAATCTTTTTGTAGTCGTCCAATACGGTTTTCGGCGAAGTTTTAATTACATATATTTTCTTATCCATATTAAACTCATAAATTCGTAATTATTATATATATCTTTTACTCTTTATTACCAAATTCTTTCCTTTCCTTCTCCTTTGAAAGATATACAGCAAGCTTTGATACTCCATATTTTAACGATATTTTGCGACCAAATTTTTTGTAAGCTCTATCTAATAAAAGCCATAATAGAAACAACCAGATTGCTATGGGAACCCAAATAATTATAAAATTTAAAGATCTCCAAAAAATAAGAGCGATAGCGTTATGGGCTAAATATACAGTTAATGAATAATAAGACAAGTAGAAGAAAAACGGATGTTCCCATTCCTGAGATAATTTAAATTCGTGAAGGTATGTTAAAATTCCTACGAATAGTAAATTCCATCCCATGGTATAAAAGCACCAAGTAAACGATTTTCTCCTTAAAAACGAAATAGGATCGTTAAATATAAAAATGGACGAAATTATTGAAAATACAACTAAGATACTCCCATATATTAATAAATTTCTTATCAACTTCTTTTTAATTTGGGCCTTTTGTTGCTCTTCATCTTCTATTGAGTATATTTCATAAAATAAATCTCCAAATACAGTACCTAAAATAAAGAATGATAGAAATGGCAGAGGGGAATCTTGATCCCATGGGTGAAATAAGAGATGATAAAGTACTGTGCCAATCGAATCGACTTTATATAGGGCAAATAACACCGTGAAAACAGGAGCAGTTATGAAAAGCAAAATAAATGACAAAACCACGCGGCTTCCCTTCGACAATTTTGCCATAAGGGGATACCCAACAAAATATGCAACTGCTACCGTTAATAAAATAAACCAGCTCCACAAACCTGCTGGACCCCATGCATAAATTCCCGCCGCAGCGTTATAGATTATAGCAATAACGAAAATAATAAAAGTACGATAATAATGTTCTTTAAAACAAGTTTTCCTCGAATATTCGGGATCATCTTCTGCTTTTTTCCACCTTAACCTTAGAGATAATGCGATACTTAATCCAGAAACAAATAAAAAACCGCTTGCTCCTACGACTTCCATAATAGCTTCGAATAATTGATACAACCAAAAATCTTCTGGCAATATCCACCAGTTAATTGGGTGCATAAACACCATGTAAAACATGCATAAGCCTCGAAAGGCGTCAATACTCTTTATTCTACGCATGATTTCTTATAGAAAAATACTTTTTCAATTAAAGTCTTTTAAATCAGAAAATTAAGCAAGTAATAAAAAATTTATTTTAATTTTTCCCTTTCTAAAGCTTCAGATATAGAGAGATTTCCAAGGAAGACTTCTTTATCTAAATTTTCATCAAACTTAATCTCGCTATTTAATTTCTTTTGGGATTGCTTTCTATTATTTTTAATACTTTCATCAAAATAATTTACACTTTTAAGAGCCTTTATTGCGCGAATAGCAATCCAGATAGCGGATATTTCGTGTTTCGTTATATTTAATATCTTTTTTCTATGTTTAATTTTCGAAGTCTTTCTCTCATCAACGAGATAAAAAATTGGAGGATTTTCTTTAAATTCTTCAGTTAATGCATCCAATAATGACTCTACCAAGCTTGGAACTCCAATACCAAAAAAAATTTTTATTTTATAGGCATCAGATTTTCTAAATTTAAAATAGGAAATGAATTTCTTGATTTCGCTAACAATTTTCTTTTGATCGTAAAAAATTCTCGAAATGAAAAAGTATTCGTCGAGAAAAATGGCAACTCCAGTTTTATTCTCCCCAGGATCGATCGAAAAAATAATTTCATTATAATCCCTGTTGTTTCCAAATTTATGAGTGGCTAAAATTTGCATGATATATTCTTCAAAATCTTGAGAGTCTGAATACACTAAAAATTTATCGCTCTGAATTTCATCGGGCAATCGCTCGAACTCTTCTTGAGTAGTAAGTACGACACCATCAAAATTTCTTACCTTTTGACCAAAATTAAGAACTTGAATAGGGATTTTTAGTTTTTTTAAACTGTTATTTACTTTATAAAAAAAACGAGAGTCATTACTGTACAAATATATTTTTAATCTCAAATCAATTTATTAAATATACAAGATTATTTATCAATCTCTCTAGTGTTTATTGAAGCTGCATGGAAAATCCAAATAATAGCGATTTATTAACAGAATTATTAAATAAGATTGATTTCTTAAAGGGGATACTATCTATTTGGGGCGAAGTTGGAGTAGGAAAAACAACATTGGCACTTCAAATAGCTAAACAATTATCCCAATTAAATCAAAAGGTAATATACATTTATACTAAAGATACATTTCCCTCTGAGAAATATAAGAATTTAACGCATAATATGGAAGGATCTGAAATACAAAATATTAAATTTGTAAAGTTCGAGGATTTTGAGGATTTATTCACTTACTTCCTAAATTTAGAGTTCGTCATTTTAGATCTCAAGAAATTGGGTTTAATTCAAATTGGTGCAATTATAATCGATTCAGCACTCGATCTGTATTCTTTAAAAACAGATATGACGAAAAAACAGAAAAATATCGAGCTCAATTATAAGTTAAACCAATTATTAGGAACCTGCACTTATTTAAGTAATGCCTATAAAATCAAGATAGTTTTAACTAATTATCCTAGCGTAGTTCAGGAATCAGAAAACGAAGAATTCGTAATTAAACAAAAAGGTGGGAAAGTTGTTGAATATTGGACTTCAACTTCTATACAAATCCATCGAACGCAAAATATGTCTGAAAGGAGAATAAAATTGATTACCCATCACGATAATGAAATATTTGAACATAATGTTAAATTGGATTCCAGAGGATTTAAGCTCTTAATTTAGAAAAAGATTCGTCCAAGGCAATGATAGAAAACACTGACACACAAAAAGAGAAGAATGTTGTCGTTCACGAGGAGGGTTCCTCTAAATTTTATTTACCAGTACCCGATAGTAATTGCGTCCCTTCCAAATCAATGTCAGTTTTTTATAATAAAAGAATGGAAATTAATCGAGACATTACAAATCTAGCTATTAATGCTTATAGCGAGCTATATAAAAAGAATGAACTGATTATTGTAGATTCAATGGCAGCTACTGGCATCAGTTCGATTAGAATGCTTAAGGAGTGCAAAAATGTAAAAAAAATCTATATTAACGATATTAATCCAGCGGCCGTTGAATTGATTAAGAAAAATTTGGAACTGAACAATTTAAAAAATGCAGGTACCTTTATTGAAATTTCAAAAAAAGATGCGAGCTTACTATTTTCGGAATTATCTCAATTAACACATAACGAAAAGCCAAATGTTATTTCAATTGATCCGTTTGGAACGCCAAATCTTTATGTTGACCCTGCTTTCAAGGCACTAATTAATAAAGAGGGTTTGATGTGTATCACAGCTACAGATACTCCAGTTTTATTTGGAGTAAAAATTAAAGCGTGTCTTAGAAAATACATGGCAAAACCTCTTAATAATGAATTTCATAAAGAAACTGGGGCAAGAATTCTGATGTATTTTATTCAAAGAATTGCGAATATTAATAAGGTCGGAATTATTCCACTGCTAACTATGTACTCGAACCATTTCGTCAGAATTTTCGGTCTTACATTTAAAAATAAAAACGACATTTCGGAATCAATCAAGAATTTTGGTTATTTTATTTATTGTAAACATTGTGGGTATAGGAACTGGTATCAAAATATTATCTTAAATATACCTGAATGCTGCCCATTGTGCGAAAAAAGAGAGAAATTAGAATTTACTGGCCCTCTTTGGCTTGGAGAACTCCACAAACGGGATTATTTGGAAAGTTTGATTGAATTGAACGACCAATCTTCTTATAAAAATAGAAATAGACTTAATACTATACTTTCGATTGCTCTCGAAGAAATTAACATGCCTAAATCTTATTATAATCTTCATTATCTTAGCAAGGAATTAAAACTCAAAAATGTACCAAAGATTGACGTCGTTATCGCAAAATTACGGAATAAAGGTTATACGGCTTCAAGAACTCATTTTGACTTTAAATCTATAAAAACTGATATGAAAATGAACGAATTAAAGCAAATGCTGGTATCTTTAAATTAAATAGGTTAATAATATATGCCAAAACAATGGATTAAAGAACACCAAAAGGAACACTTTTATAGATCTGCCAAAAAAGAAGGATATCGAGCCCGATCTGCATTTAAACTTATTCATATCAACGATAAATTCAAAATTTTTAGAAGAGTTTATACTCTATTAGATTTAGGATGCGCGCCTGGATCGTGGCTTCAAGTATCAAAAGAATTTATCGACGCGAATATTCAAAAAGATAAAGGAAAAATCGCTCCGAAATTACTTGGAGTAGACATAGAAAAGATATCTCCCATAGAGGGAGTAAATTTTATACAAATGGATATAAATGACAACTCTCTAGAGAGTAAAATTAACGGTTTCTTTGAAAATGAACAAATAGATCTCATAATTTCTGATTGTTCGATAAATAAGACAGGTAACAAAACTCTTGACCAAGTCTCGCAAATCCGTATTTGTAACAGAGTAGTTGAAATTGCAATTCAATTTCTAAAGCCCGATCGTTTTTTAGTTTTAAAATGCTTCGAAGGATCTGAATTAGCTAGTTTTATTAGAAATCTAAAAAAAAAATTTCAAATGGTCAAAAAATTCATTCCTGGGGCAACTCGCTCTCGAAGCAGCGAATTATACCTAATTTGTAAATCTATAATTAAGATAAAGCAGTAATATATTTGAATTACTCCTCAAAAAATCCCTCATCTACTTGTTCAAAGGGATTTTGGTATACTTTTTTATCAAGACTATACCACACCCAATCAGTAAACCAAATACATACATTAGGATTAAAATTCTCCTGATTTACATCGCAACGATTAATATATGGACAGAGAAAACAAGGAACCCGCCAAACCATATTCCAGATAAAATCCGCTTTCTTTGTATCTATTTTTACCTGTTTTTTTGATATACTTTCTTCGATTTCCTCAATATAGTAAATATATTTCGTCCAACTTGCTGTTGTTAATTCTCTCTGCATCTTAATCTTCGATTTTAATTCCAGTATATCTAAGATGCTTTCGAGTTTATCACTAGCAATATTGGCCTTTTCTTTTAAATCCTCTAAACTTAATTCTTTTTCCTTCTTTATCAGATTAAGAAGTGCAATCTCGTCTTTTTTTAGCTTTCTGGATAA
Organism: Promethearchaeia archaeon; assembly: GCA_029856375.1. Classification (GTDB taxonomy): domain Archaea; phylum Asgardarchaeota; class Lokiarchaeia; order Sigyniarchaeales; family SOKP01; genus 6H3-1. The sequence continues at coordinate 13,632 of JAHQWX010000005.1, forward strand.
TTCTTTTATCCTAAAATCAAAACGCGCTTGTTGTCGTTCTTGCTCTGTGTCCTCATCTTCGCTTTCAATCCTTTGGCGGACTTTACATTTGTGACGACTTAAATATAAGAACTCCTGTCCGCAGTAGGGGCAAACCTCTTTCTTTTTCTTACTCATGAAATAGTGGCCAATTTTTTATTGGAGAATACGCGTAGAATAAATTAATATTGTGATTTTTGATAAATTATTTAATATAAAATTTTAATTTTTCTATTTAGAGAATGAAAAATCTTCAAAAAAAATTAAAAGAGCTCAATCTAAACGACATTAATTCATTATTCTATCTTAACGACTCAGAAATAACACAAGTACTAAAACAAGATTTAGATTTAATTAATAAAATTAAAGTAGAATTAACACAGAAGTCAAGACAATTATGGTTTAAGAAAGATATTGATTCAGTCGCGAAAAAAGACAATCCTTTAAGCTCTGGAAGCAAAAACATAGATTCAATTCTTGATGGAGGCTTTTTTCCCGGAAAAATATATCTAGTGTTCGGAGAATTTAATACTGGTAAGACGCAACTTTGTCATCAATTAGCAACAAATATTTTCTTCGACAAACAAGGTATAAATCCTAACAACATCCAAAGCTTAACCTTATATCTCGATACAGAAAATACATTCAGACCCGAAAGGATTAAACAGCTAGCTTCTAGATTAAGTGAAGATTCAGAGAGCGTATTAAATAGCATCGATCGCACTCAAATTATAGGAAGTATAGCTCTAACGGTTGTTTTTGATAAAATTGAAGATTTACTCCAGCAAAATAAATATAAACTTCTTATTATCGACTCTATCGCCAATCATTTTCGAACGGAACTTACTCAGGAAGGGATAAATGCTTCAGTGCTTAAGAATAATTTTATAAAAATTTTGAAAAAAATCAACGAAATCACAAAAAAATATAACTTAATCACAATCCTAACTAGCCAAGTTACCCCAGTTTTTTCTAAAGAATCGTTAATACCGGTGAAACCCGTAGCGTTAAATATACTTGTGCATTTTTTTTCTGAATTTATCTATCTGAGTAATTTAGAAGAAAATCAGCGCCTTTTACATGTATTAAATTCGGAATTTCTCCCAGAAAGAAGATGTCTCTTCATAATCGATCAGGAAGGCATAAAGGACTATAAATTAACTTAGACAGATTCTCCCTTTAAAATTCTGATATATTTACTTGGGTAGATATACTGAAAAATACTGGAGATTATTTCTGAACCCACAAAATAAGTTTTGTTCTTTGAATTTTTCAAAATCCACTCTAATAACTTTTTAGCGTATTCAAGCTTTTTTACTTTACTCAGCGTAGCTCTTTCATTTTTTGAGATATCTGGTTTAGAGTAACGCCCTACTATATTTCCGAAATCCATTCCGATTAAAAATTGTATTTGAGAAGGTATCAGTAAGTTTTTAATAAAAAAGACAATTCTATCGCCATCAGTAAATCCACCGGGGTTTAAAATAATAGATTCTGGCTCAACTTGGGTAGTTCCAATAATATTTTTCGATTTCTTTAGGATTTCTGAAACCTTATTTAACTTTCTGATGTTATCACCATGTGCGTGTACAACCATGAAATCTGTCTTGTCTACATAGCGCGAAAAATCTTCTAGAGGAATTCCGTCAAGATCAGTGAAAATTAAGTTTGATCGTAGCCCAATTTCATCGAGAAATACTGCAGCTCCATCAGCAGAAATAATCGTACTATTTTTAAGTAGATTGAGCTCGTTATTTTCGATAATTCTATTCAATACATCCTCTAACGAGGGTCCACACCCAAAAATTGAAATAAATTTTTTTTTTTGGATCAATTCCCTTAATTTTAAGGCGTTTTGAGTAAATTGAGTGAAACTTGGACTTTCCTGTAAAATTTCAAGCAACTCATCTCGAGCAAAAATATCCATTTTTTCGTCATAACTAAATTCTTTAATGATTTTATAATACCATTCCTTGTATTCCGGATAGAAATTAATAGCTTTAGGTAATTCTGGCTCCATATATAATCCTTAATTGCTTTCTAATTGATGTAAATTAATATTTAATTGCTTTGCCATAATTTTTAATTCTTTAGTAATGTCTCCATACGCAACAATCCAATGGTGACCTAAGGCACATTCCTCAATAAATTTTAAATAATCCTTTATTGATACCGGTAATTTAACTCGAAGAGGATTTCCTGGGAAGGTCATATCTGTTTTAATCGCTTCTCCTAAAATAACTCCAAGCCTATAGGTCTCTGCTTTTCCAATGAGGTTAGCCATAGTTACGATACCCGGTTTTGAAGGAAATACCACGCATGCCCCCCCATCTGCCAATCTTACTGGATTTATTTCAACCTTCTCTCTAGATTCTGCTAACTTAATGGAACCACATCCACAATGAGAACCGGTTACCGAATTATCTTCTTTATGGACATAGAGTGTATCTGTATTGTGAACTGGCCCTCCAGATAATTTCATCATAATCCACATTAAAAGTGCTCCATGAACATCTCCTTCACAAGCACAAGCAATTCCCTCATCAGCCAATAAACTAAATCCTAAACATGTTTTTCCCATAAACTCTGGATAGCATTCAATTGTTAAAGCGTCTAAATTTTTTTTTTCAATGAACTTTTTTAATATATAAAAAATTCTAATAACATCCAAACCAGTATTATCTGAGATATTTATTTTCTCGATTGAAGATTTAACTTTTTCCCATTGCTGGCTAATTTCATCCTCACTAATGCCCATATTCATATTTTGTATAGAGAATTTCAATTATCAGACCTAAATGCTGAAAATCTGTGGCGAGGGCTTCGAAAAAAAGTTACTTATGAAAGATATCGTTCAATTGATGACATTAAAATCATTAATGAAAATGAAAACTTCCATATTTCATATAAGAATGTTAACGCTCAAACAAAAATAGAATACAATACTGATTTGTTAATATTAGCTACTCCCAAAATTCCTGCTGATGGTACTGAGCAATTAGCAAAACTTTTAAAAGTAGCAACAAATATAGATGGCTTTTTCTTAGAAGCTGATGCAAAACTTAGACCAATAGATTTTGCTACAGAAGGAATTTTTTTATGTGGAGGTGCTCATTGGCCGAAATGGATAGGTGAAAGCATCACGCAAGCTTATGGTGCTGCTGGAAGAGCAGCAATAATAATGGTTAAAGGGGAAATAGAAACTGAATGTATAACTTCTTATATAAATGAAGAAAAATGTATAGGATGTGCTAAATGTATTGAGGTTTGCCCTTATAATGCTATTGAATTGATTGATATTAATAAAGAAATGGGTTTATATAATATATCTTTGAGAAAAGCTCGTATAGTCAATGCAGTTTGTAAGGGTTGTGGAGCTTGTGTGGTTGAATGCTCAGTTGGGGCTATTGATCAAAATCATTTTAGTAAATTTCAAATTAACAAAATGATTGATTTATTACCAAGCTTAGATATAATAGATTATGAATTCGTATAATTATGAGGGATTTGTACTGTTAAAATTAAAAAAGAAAATAAAAAATGAATTTGAACCAAATATTTTAGTTTTTTGTTGTAATTGGTGTAGTTATGCGGGTGCAGACTTAGCAGGTGTGTCTAGATTCCAATATCCCCCAAATATTAGGATTATTAGAGTAATGTGTTCTAGCAGAGTTGATCCAATATTTGTCCTACGAGCTTTTAATAATGGAATAGATGGAGTATTAATTATTGGGTGTCATATGGGGGATTGTCATTACATGAAAGGATTCGAATATACTCAAACAAGAATGAGTCATTTAAAGAACTTAATTAAATATATAGGAATTGAGGAAGATCGATTTCAATTACACTCAATTTCAGCAAGTGAGGGAAAGCAGTTTGCAGAATTAATTAAGGATTTTACCAAGAAAATTATAGAATTTGGAGAATTAAAAATCCCAAAAAAACCTGGAATATTTGAATTAGATTATATTGTAAAATTAAATAGAACGAGAGAATTATGATGACTGAACCAGCTTATCTAAAACTTTTTCAAAAGGAAGTAAAAAGATTTGAAGATCTTAACAATGAAATAATTAAAACTAATAAATGCTGTGCATGTGGTGCTTGTATAGCATATTGTGAAAGTCAAGGTTTTGATGTTATTGAGATGAAAGGATATGTTCCTGAATTTAAATCTGAAAAAGGTATTGATAATTGTACTAAATGTGGTGTTTGTTACTATATTTGTCCTCAAACTAAAGTATTATTAAAAGAATTAAATGACTTTTATTGTATAGAAGATAATATTGGAAAAATAGTTAAAATTCTTGCCGCTAAAACAACAATCTCTGCATTAGAAAAAATTAGGCAAGATGGGGGGGTAGTTTCAGCAATTCTAACATATTTATTTGAAAAACATAAAATTGATGCCGCTATTGTTTCGGAATTTGACAAAAATTTTGAACCAGTTCCAAAAATAATATTTGATAAAAAAGATTTATTTAAATCAGCAGGTACACGATATTCTATTTCTCCTCAAATATTTCCTTTAAAAAATTTATATACTATCCCAAAAGAGATTCTTATTAAAAATGAGATATTCGATATTGACCAATTAAGAATAGCATTTATTGGAACTCCTTGTCAATGTAGAGCTGTCAGCAAAATGAAATTTTTGCATGTTAAACCAGGGCATGTAATTAAATATATTATAGGTCTTTTCTGTTTTGAGAATTTTATTTATTCTCAATTATATAATATTTTGAAAAGAGAAACTAAAGTTGATCCTACTAATATCAAGAAAACTTGGATAAAAAAGAATTTCTTTCTACAAACCAAAGATCATAAAGAATTTGAAATCGATATCAAAACTCTAAATCCCGCAGTTAGAAATAATTGTCATGAATGCGATGAATTCACAGGAAGATTTACAGATATTAGTGTTGGGGCATCTGGAGCACCAGAAGGATATTCTATGATACTAATTAGAACAGATAATGGTGAAAAAGTAATAAATAATATGCTTTCAAAAGG
>JAHQWX010000169.1 GCA_029856375.1 Promethearchaeia archaeon
GAATTAAATCAAGACTTAGTTTCAGGTTTTCTCACAGCTCTTAAGGACTTCGCTAGTGAAATCTCCCAAGGGAAAGGGCAACTAAAAATTGTGGATATGAGGCTATTCAACCTTATTTTAGTATTTAAATCTGGCGTATTAGTCGTAGTAGCAGCTGATAAAAATGACTCCAGAGAGATAGCTCAAAAGAAATTAGAAGATATCGTTGAAGAATTCTCGAAACGATTCGATAAGGATATTGAATCCTGGTCTGGAGATGTAAGAATTTTTAAGGGTTTCGAGAGCGTAATTGATGAAATTTTAGAAAATGGTAAAGCTTCAGAAGTACCAATTAAAATACCTATACTAAAGATATTCAAGAAAGACTTTGAAAAATCTCAGAAAGACATTAGGAAAAAGGGAATAGTGTTGAAAGAAGTTGATTTAACTTCTAATATTGAAAAGATTGAACCACCCGAGTGGGCAAAAACGAAAAAACTACCAAAACAAGTTGTAAGTCAGGGAATTATTTCAGATAAGGAGTTTGAAATCGCCCATATATGCGATGGTTTTCATACAGTTGAAAAAATCGCTGAAGAAGTTGGAATACCCGAAACTGAAATACAATCAGTTATCGAAAAGTTAGACGAACTAGAATTACTGAAATGGGTAACAATTGAATAGATTATTACGTTTTCGTTAGTTCTTCCTAAATTTATTAAAAATACTTATTTTATGAGGAAACTGGATGCCCTTTATGATATTCTTCTCAACTGTTCCAAATATTGAGGAAGGAAAGCAAATTGCTCGTGTATTAGTTGAACAAAAAATAGCTGCATGCGTTAATATCGTTCCAAATGTGATTTCTATTTATGAATGGAAGAATAACATTGAAGAAGACAACGAACTCATCCTAATTATTAAAACTAAAAAAGAAAACAGCGAGATATTAATCAATAAACTAAAAGAAATCCATAGCTACGAAGTTCCGGAATGTATAGGCATAGAAATTAAGGAAGGTTCAAAAGAATATTTAGACTGGATTGAAGAAATTACAAGCGTTTAGTATTACTAATGTGTATCGATCTTTTTCATGTTGATTGGGTCTTTTGGGGCACAATAATCATCATTCTTCTAATTAGTTTCTTAGTTTCAGTGAAAATTTTCAAATATACTCAAAGATGGCGGAGTTCGTTATCAAATACATCACTAATACTTGAGGAATTAAGAGATTTTAAAATCGAAACGAGTCAGCAACATAGATACAAATTTTCAATTGTCTTAATTACAACAAGAGAAGTATTAAAAGCTCAAATGAAAGCTCCATTAATAATTATTTTCAAACATAAAGAACAAACTCTCTCTTATGCGGAAGCACTAGCAAATATTGGAAATAAAGTAATAATTATTGATTTCGCCAAACTTAGAAAAATTAAAAACGGAAAATTTCTCAAAACTGAAGTTGATGATGAATTACTTAGTCCAATTTCGAAGTCAGTATGCAACTATTTCTCAAATTTAGAATATGGAAGCAAGGAAGAATGCAACCTTGTTTTATTTCCAAATGCAATTAAGCATTTTCTTAAATGCAAAACATATGAACATATTTTTAATAATATTTTTCTTATTTTCGGGAATATTCCGAAGGATTTCGAGTTATTAGACAAATTTCTACAACGAAATTCAATTACCAAATCCAAATTTTATTATATTATTCCAATTAAGCGTTTTTTAAAAGATAGCAAAGATTTGCTTAACCCTCTTAATAGAATAAAAAAAACTTATAAACTAAATGAAAAGAATTTTTTGATTCTCGAGAATTCAACCAAGTCTATGAAAAATTACGAAACGATTGTAATAGGGTTTATTTCCAATATTATATTAAATAATATTAATTAATTTGTAAACTTCCTTCAAATGAGTCAAACTCGAATCGTTTACACCAAAGAACATTGGGATCTTCTCGCTCAAAAACGCGCAAGAGCTAAGGACTTATTAGAACTTTTTTATAAAGAAGGTTTAAAACCACACGCGTTTGGAAGTATCGCTCGTGGAGATATTAATCCACGAAGCGATATTGATATTGTGTTTTTTCAAACAATTCCAACTTTTAAGATAGAATATATTCTTGAAGTAAATAAAGAAAGAATCATGTCTAAAGAAATTACTCAAGCTACGCCTGGGGATGCAATTAAAGCAAGTATATTTCTATCAGAATTAGAGTGTTTAACTATTCCACTTACGAGCTTTAAAGGTAATTCCGTTCAATTTTATGGTTTTACTGGTTCAATAGATTTAACTCAAATACTAAATGATGTAAGATTGCCCGGAATAAATAAGCAATTGTTAATTATAATCCCCGAAGAAGAAGGACATAATGAATTAGAATTGCACAGTAATGAAGCATTCGCTGCGAAATTACTTAATATAGATTTAGATTTTATCCATCAAAGAATACGGATTTTGACCAAAAGAGAAAAAATTGGTAGAACTGGAGTGTTTCTTCATGAACGATTGAGGCCTGACGAAAATTTTGAAAAGGTCCTAAAGGATATCGGAAACAAGAATTCTTATGTGAGAAAAATTCTAATGGATAATTGAGGGTTCAGGATATTCGATGAGTGGAAAAATTTCAAGAACGAGAGGGGAATCGTATTTTATTAAGGGGATACCTGATGGGTGTAAATATTGCATTAAAGGTCAAAAAGTAGTCCTCTTTCTTAATGGAATTTGTCAAAAACCAGATCAATGTTCGTGGTATTGCCCGATATCACAAGATAGAAAAGATAGGGATATTACTTTCGCTGATGAAATTGAAGTAAAAAGTAATAATGACATCGCTACCGAAATCAATTTAACTAATGCCAAAGGAATATCAATAACCGGAGGAGAACCGCTTTCTAATAAAAATATAAATAAAACGCTGGAATACATTGAATTTGTGAAAAATCTGAAAGGAAGCGACTTCCATGTCCATATTTATACTAACGGAGTTAATTTCAATAAAAATATTGCCCAAAAATTAGCTACTACTGGTTTAGACGAGATTAGATTCCACCCTTCTAAGACAGATTGGAAAAACATCAAATATGCCTTGAACAAAGGAATAAAAGTGGGCGCAGAAGTCCCCGTAATTCCAAAACAACAATATTTAAAAGAGATTTTGGAATTAATTCTTTTTTTAGATGAGATCAATTGTGATTTCATTAATCTAAACGAATTTGAATACTGCTATCCAAACAGTAATAATCTAAAAGATAGAGGATTTCTATTAAAAGCAGGAACAATAGCATCAGTAGAGGGAAGTGAGCAAAGTGCTCTTAATTTATTGAAAGAAGTTTCAAATAAAACCAGTTTAAAAATTCATTACTGCCCTATTATTTTAAAAGATCTATATCAACTTAAAAATCGGTATAAACGCAGAGCAAGAAATATTAGAAAACCTTATGAAGTAGTAACAAGTGCAGGACTCCTCGTTTTTGCGCAAATTGAAGGAAACCAGAATAACATTCGTCGATTCATAGATGATTTTCTATCCAATCTAGACGTTCAAAAAAATTTATTTTCTTTCGAAGGCTCATCATTATATTTACCGTGGTACATTCCGATTTATAGAGAATTTTTAAATGTAATGAACTCCTATGACCTGGAATGTTTCATAATAGAAGGAATACCATTTAGAGGGAATTTATTCCAAATTACTGAAAAAACTCCAATTAACCTTATTAATATTATTGAAAAATAATATAATAAAAAAGCCCTTTTATAAATGAAATTGTCCTCGTCAATTTACATCCAAAATGTGAATGAAAGCGACTTAGAAGAAATAGCAATCTTAGAGGAAAAGGTTTTTGGGATAGACGGATTTTCGTTAGAACTTCTCCAAAAATTGATTCATCGTAATATAGTATTCGCGAAAATAATTGACAAAAAAAGAAAAATACTAGGTATCTCGATTTGTATAGAAGGCGTGAAGAAGCTAGCGAATATAGTCAATTTTGTAATTAGAAAAGATTATCAAAATCAAGGATTAGGGACATTACTTTTAAAAAAGACATTAAAAGAAATAAATAAGAAAAAACAGTTTAAGTTTGTGACATTAAATGTAAATGTCGACAATGATGTTGCAATTAAATTGTATAAAAAATTTGGATTTAACATAATTAAGAAAATAGAGAATTATTACGAATCGGGAGCATCAAGTTTTTTAATGCAACTCGAGTTTTGAAAGTCTTTTGAAATCACGATAATTATAAATAGGCGACTTAAGTATTATTATATTATTGTACATCAGTTAGAAATAGGTGTAAGGAAATGCCTCAACTGGATGATGAACTAAAAAAAGCAATTAAAGAAGGTAAGAAATTGGAGTCTGTAGACCCCGCAGAACTAGAAAGAATTAAGGCAGAACGAGAAAAGAGAAAAGCCGAACTTGAGAAAATAAAAGAAGCCCTTGAGAAACAAGGGCAAGGTTAACTTTTTTTTATTCTTTTTTTTTACTTATCTTTTTTTATCATAATCTCTTAATATTTTCTAGAAATCATCTAGTTAGGTTTAGGAGATTGCAAATCAAACATTACGACGGTAAAAAAGGAGAATTATCGGTTCAAATAGAATGTTTAAACGACTTATGGGAATTATTTAATGTAATTCGTAAAGATGATAAGGTTACCTCGAGAACTTCGAGACGTGTAGTTATTAGAGATGGTGTAGGAGAGCGAAAACCTATGATCTTAACTCTGGAAGTGAAAGATATTTCTTTTCACGAATACTCTAACCGCCTAAGATTAAAAGGCACTATTATTGAAGGTCCCGATGATTTAGTCTCTTTTGGGTCATATCACACTATAAATGTTTCTATCGGTTCCAAAATCAATATTATTAAAAACCAATGGATGAAACACGATTTAAAACGAATAGAAAAATGTTCGAATGTTCAGAATTTTCGAATGCTTATTATCGCAATCGACTCAGGATTAGCAACAATTGCTTTAGTTTCAGACTATAGCCAAAATATATTAACAAGCGTAAGACATAACATTCCGGGAAAAAGATACGAGAAAATCCTTAGAAATAAAGAAATTGAAGAGTTTTTGGGCAAAGTTGAGTCTGTTATCACAGAAAATCTAGAAAGAATTGAATTTAATTTAATAATTATAACTGGACCTGGAGGCTTCAAGGAGAAATACGCAGAAATCTTAAAGAAAAAACATCCAAAAATTTCACATAAATTGAAAGTTCTTAATTCAAGTTCGGCTACTTCAAGTGCTATAAAAGAGATTA
>JAHQWX010000170.1 GCA_029856375.1 Promethearchaeia archaeon
CACTTTTTTCTTCCCGTAGGGATCTTTCCAAGAAACACCAGGTTTGTATAACGATATCGTTTCTCTAACCTTTTTCCTGACGATATTCGCGAGTTTATACATAGTCTCCTTATCTACATCTTTATCGTAATACTCTTCAAATGTAATTGGCTTTCCAAAATGAATAGTAAGTTTTTTAGGTAATACAAGCGGAAACATGAGCTCCTTTTCCCAAGGAGGTACGACTCCCGGATTATATTGATGGCAAATGATTGGTGCCGCTTTTACGAATCCAATTTGTGCTGTAGGTATTATTGGAATTTTATAACGCAAATGAAGTTTAATAACACCAGGATAAAATTTCCACAATCGGTATCCTTCGTATAAAGCAGCCGAGTGGCCTTCGGGCATAATTGCAATTAACTCGCCTTTTTCTACGATTTTATCGATTAATTTGTAAGGGAAACTATTCCCGGTAACACTTATTGGAATGGGAGAAAACTTTTGAACCCACGACGCAAATGGCTCTTCCTCAACAGCCCACTTATCCCAATAGCAAAGCCATATTCTTTTTCTTGCTGGATTATTACTTTTAAAGTGCTCCAATGCACTCATAATAGTAAAATTGTCCCAATCCATTCCTCCCGAATGATTCGGAGTGATTATCGCGCTCCCTATTTTGGGTAAATTCTCAATTCCGAGAACTTTTAACCTATTATAGTGTCTTACAAACCAAGGAAACCATTTTCTCATAAATTCGCTAAATCGCAAAACCATAATCTCTTAAACCTTCACTTATTTTAATATTCTACCCAAATTGGTCCAGCGTAGGATGTCCTACCATTCGCTCCAACAATGCGTACTAAGTAGAAATCGGCACCTCCAGTATTTAAAATGCTAGGATCTATTGGATTTTCGCTGTAACTGTTAATGAAATATTCGTCTCCAATTTTTACGCAACTTTTTTCGTAGGAGGCTCCTGTGATACTTTGAGAATCGGTATGGGTTATTTTTACTACAGGCGTTGATACAGTCTCATTATAGATTGATTCTCCGTTCTTGATAATTTCAATTCTCGCTCTCCAATTGGGAGTCCAACTTACATTCACTGATGCTGAAGTGTATTTTGTTGCAGCTGGAGCGCCATCCTGAGCTAGGAATACTTCGATATTTCGGTCAGCGGTAGGACTGCTAACTGTAATTGTGGAACCATCTCCAACTCCAACGCTGTTGATCTTAAAGATTAAAATTGGACGACCATGGTCTGAGTTGGCAAAAACTCGTTGATAATAAAGTCCATTAAAAACCTCCTTTCGAGTTAAATTATTCGCGTATACAGCTGTAAGCCCACCTGGATACGGATGACCGTTTCTTGCGTGCCAAATACTAAGAGGCCATTGATGGCCGATATATGCTGGTGTATGGCTCAAGCTATGTCCTGGATGACCGTCGTGTTCGTCGCTACCCGCTATAAGCGCCATTCTTTTTCCCATGATGTACGCATCAACTATGGAAGAACCGTTCACATATTCTGGCGGATTATCTACGCATCCTCTGTAGTTTAACATATGTCGTGGTTCGAATAGACTCTCGCCGTGTACAGAAGTTACCTCTGCTAATTTTACATATTTCGGATTTATGTAAGTCCAATCTTGAATAAATTGAGCGCGAACAGTATGGTGTGGTAGCGCCAGTATCCTATTTCCCGAAGTTGAAGTGTACAAATCGAGGTAGTCCCATAATTCCGATGTATTTTTCTGTGCGTTCGCAGAGATTAAAGGTAAATCGTTTCCGCTAGCAATACAAGTGTAATGACCATAATTTCTAAACAAGCTAGTTATATATCCTGTTGTCCATTCAACTCCGTGAAAAGTAACGAACTTAGTGGGCTCGTAAGCGTTATTTGTGACGGATTGTAATACAGGATATAAATTAGGCCCGTTTATAGAGAATCCAAGTAAATCTAGATGTTCTCCGTGATCGGTAAGAGAATAATAATCTAAACACGCAATGTATCTCGCGTAAAAATACGAATGCTCTGCAGAACCGGATCCATCCGAAATCATCGAATGGGTGTGAAGGTCCCCCCAATAAATATAAGAATCGGTATTCTCGACTTTTATAGGATTGCTATAGTAGGTATTTCCGGTAATGCTGTCTTTTACAAGTATATAATGGATGCCAGGATCGTTAATCGTTGCGTTAAAAACATGCCTGCCGTTGTCCCTTCCATCGTTTATTAAATACGCAACCGTAGAACCGAAAAATTGTCCCGTAAAACTATAGGAATTTGGTAAAGTGGGATTTACTGAGTTAAATAGATTATAAGTAGTAAGGTGATACGACTCGAGGGAAAACTCTACAGTTCCTTTGTAAGTAGCGCTTAGACGTTCATATGAATCCCACGCTTCTACCGTAAACTCAAATTCCATATTAGGTTCGACTGTGGAGGGGGCATGAATCCATAGAAGCTGAGGATTATTATCGAACATAACAAAAAGATCTATACTCACAATGGACCATAAAAAGATAGGAAGAACTATCGCAAATAATTTTAATGCTAAAGCAATCTTAGATGGAATCTTCTGTAGAAGTCGTTCCCAATCTCGATACGGTCTATTTTTTGCTTTCTTTAAAATCCACCTTATTACATCGTTTGATACAATTAAAAAACCCGAAAAAAATATCATTGCTAACGGTATAGCCATCCCCAACAAAAGGTAATGCATTTCTTGCAGAAATACCGCAATCCCACCAGCAAACGCAAGAATTACGCCATTTCGCTTCCACGCAAGATCTTTAAAAACTACAAACAACATAAGTCCGATTACTATTGCGATAAAACTAAAGAAAAACCAAGAAAGAGATACAATACCCAATAAAAATAAAAATGCACGCGGTATTCTCCACCATCCCAAAACTTTTTGCTTCTTTAAATTAATATTGCGATGTTCTGAATCGGACATTATAATTAGATTCGTGTTTTCTTTTATTTTAATTTAACCCAAATTGGTCCAATCCAGGCCATTTCTCCCTTTTCTTGGACAATTCGCACATAATATACATCTGTGATATCAGAATATCCCACTCCATCCCAATTTGTCGAAGGAGGCTTGGCTGTGCTATAATTCGATAAATAGATCTTCGCTTTTGGCGTTATTTTATATCCATTTTCGTCTTCTAAACCATATGTATAATTCATTCCCGTTAATTTTTGTACATCATTATATATGTATCTATAAACAAGTGGATCATCTGGTGGCTTAATTGAATGAATATCTACATTATTTTTTACGAGCGTTATATTTTTTATTAAATTATCTTCTTGACCAGCGTCAATAGCGATAAATACTTCTATATAGGGACTATAGTCAAGCGAATCGACATAAACAGTAGAATCATCTTGACCCACAGAGACTTCATTTATTGAAAAATCAATTATTGGTCTTTTTACATGAGTAGAAGCATAGCACGATCTTTGCTTTAAAGCATCGAAAACACCATTTCTAGTTAAATTTTCGCAATATAGACCAGTAAGAGTTCCCTCGTACTCCTCTCCAAATCGGAATCCTCCGATTAATCCCATTGAGGTGTAAGGGTATTGAAAGCGCGTATTTGCGTCTGTGTGGAGGATTGGATGACCTAGTCGCCCATCGTGCTGGTCAGAACTCGCCATAAATCCAACTTTATAGCCCATTGCAAGCGCGTCTTGGACATGATATCCATGAATTTTACTCTCACCAGGTTTTATTGTTTTTAATCCGTTCACTTTTTCGCTCGAACCGTGGGCAGAGCAAATTTCGACGAGAGTTACGAACTCCGGGTCGTAAAAACTCCAATCAAAATACATTCCACTTGACACATGTCCCGTATGATGAGGAATAGTGATTACATCTGATCCTGAGGACTGTTTCCATTCTCTAAGCGCGTTCCACAATAAATCTTGAGATTTATACCAAGGATAAGATGATGAAATCATTGGTCCATCATCTCCTTTATAATAAACACACATATGTCCGTAACCAAGTAATTGTGCCGTCCACTCGTAAGAGACAAGGGTTACAAAATCTTCAGGAGAATTCCATCGATTTGCGGCTGCTTTAGAAATTTCCCACAAGTGTCCGAAATCGGGAGCTGTGCCGTAATAATCCGTCCAATCGTCGTGAGTTGTTACGGAAGCAAAGTCGAGATACGCGACTTCTTTTGCGAATTTATACGCATCCTCCAAATAGCCTGAGCCGTCGCATAAAGCAGAATGCCCGTGAATATCTCCCCAATATAGATATCTGGAAGGTTCTCCATCTATAACTTGGATGGGATTGCTTAATGCAACATTTCCTAAGTTATCCTTTACTTTAATATAGTGAATTCCCGCTTTCATTATCTTTCCTATGAAGGTGTGCTTGCCACGATCTTTCCCATCAATTGAAGAAATTTTATACCCGGGAATTAAGCCTTGTTCTATTATATCTCCCGAAAAGGAATAGTTTTCCGGTAATATTGCGAAGCTATAAATCGGATAAATGGACGGTTGATACGCAAAACTAACGAGCTCAAACGATACCTCTCCATTATATATCGAGCTCAATCGTTCATAATTATCCCACGCTTGCACATGAAATTCGAAAGATTTTTCTGCTTGAACCGTAGAAGGAGCATGAACCCACAGTTCGACACATTCGTTATCGATGACATGGTATCGATTCTCCTGCATCATCCATAATCCAGATGCACACAATATGAGTAATGAAATTATTACACTTCTTACTAAACTGGCCATATATCCACCAAATTTTCTATAATAATAACGACACGAGTAATACAATAATTGTAGCTATTATCATTAGAGTCCCATTAACTTGACAACGCCGATCGTTTGAGAACGCGAGATACCCACCAATGATGATAGATAGTACATTTAAGAATGGAATAACAATAAAAATCAACCCTAAAATAGTAATACCCGCGTTAGGATATGGTAGTGTTTTTACTTGCGTATCTGTTGTTCTAATTTTATCAATGAAGTTGTATACTTGGGATATTGCTTGTAAATATTCGCTTTCACTATGGGAATTCCCGCTCTTTAAAAGGGTAATCGTTCTTTTAGTTCTAACTGAAACATTTTGCAGTTTTTGTATTGTGAGCTTTCCTTGAGCTGATTTTCTATTTCTGTTTTTTTTTAAAGAATTAAGCAGACTAATCGCTTCTGATGTTTCACCTTCTAGGATTTTTAATTGTTCTTTATTCGTTTTACTGAATAAAC
>JAHQWX010000171.1 GCA_029856375.1 Promethearchaeia archaeon
CTCTATTTGTTTCTAATTTCGCCATTTCTGCCAATTCTATCGTTGGTCTAATTCCTGCTTGAATAAGTACGATATCGGCTTCAAGTATTTGATCATCCTTTAGTTTAATTCCTTTTACTAAATTATCTCCTAAAATTTCTTCTGTCACGGCATTTACAATTGTTTTTACTCCCATTTTTTCAATTTCTTCTTTTAAAATCGTTGCGCATTCGTCGTCTAATTGCCTAGGCAAGAGTCTCGGAAAAAATTCGACGACTGTGGTATCAAGATTACAATTTCTAATTTGTTTGGCCAATTCCAATCCTAAAAGCCCTCCTCCAATAACGATAGCTTTTTTCGCGGAATTGTTTTTAATATAATCGCGGATTTCTAACGCGTCATCAATATTTCGCAGCGTAAAAACTCCCTTTTTCAACAATTTTATCGCATTATTAATAGGAGGAATGTTTGGTCGGCTTCCAGTTGCTAATATCAATTTATCGTATTTCACGGGTTCGCTCTGCCCATCAATCAGAATTAGTTTTCTTTTAGGCCGAATCCCCGCGACTTTTTTTCCAAGAAAGGTTTTAAGATTCTTCTTATTATACCACTCTTCCTTAAAAGCGATTAAGTCTTCAATTGAGTTTTGCTCAGAAATCAACTCAGGCAATTTAGGCCGAGAGTAATAGGGGTAGTTTTCTTCGGAATAAGTCTCTATTTCTACATCTTCGTCGAGATTCCTAATATTTTGCGCTGAAAATGTTCCCGCAACTCCATTCCCGATGATCACAACTTTCATATTTTAAATATTTCACTCTTAGTATTTTAGCGTTATTTCTATAAATTTTAAATCAAATAATCAGAACATGTTCGGGATTAATCTTATTTTTACAATATCTCTATAAAATATTAGTATGACAATAGCAAAATCAGATGAAAAAAAAATAATAAGAAAAATTATCAAGATTGACGAAGATCTATGCACTGGTTGTGGACAATGCGTCATTGCCTGTGCCGAAGGAGCGTTAGCTATAATAGACGGAAAAGCTAAAGTCATTAATGAGGTCTTTTGCGATGGATTAGGCGCGTGTATTGGAGAATGCCCCGAGGGTGCTCTTGAAATAATAGAAAGAGAAGCAGCAGAATTTGACGAAGAAGCGGTTGAGAAACACTTGGAAGATCTCAAAGAGCAGGAGCATTTTAAACTTATTCTCGAACATACTAACCTTGGACAGCAGCAACATTCGCACCAATGTTCATGTCCATCAGCAAATACTATAGTATACGAAAATACATGGGAAGATTCGGAAATAACCGGCGAGATACCTTCTGCTTTAAGACAA
Source organism: Promethearchaeia archaeon (assembly GCA_029856375.1). Taxonomy (GTDB): domain Archaea; phylum Asgardarchaeota; class Lokiarchaeia; order Sigyniarchaeales; family SOKP01; genus 6H3-1. The sequence goes on from JAHQWX010000171.1 coordinate 1,323, forward strand.
TGGCCCACGAAATTAACATTGGTCAGCCCGACCGCTCCGTATTTTAATAATAAAGAGTTAATTGTAGTTTCTGACTGCGCGCCTATGGCTTACGGTGATTTTCATAGAAAAATACTGAAAGGGAAACCAATCGTTTCTGTTTGTCCGATATTGGGCTTGGGCGAAATGGAATTAGAAAAATTAGAGCAAATATTAATGCAAAATCCGATTGAATCCGTGAACTTTGTGCTAATGGAGGTGCCCTGCTGCCAAAAAATAAAAATTTTTCTCGACCCAATCCTGGCCAAAATAGATCGCAGTATTACTGTGCAAGAAACGGTTATTGGACGAGACGGGAAGATTTTAAGACGAGCTAAAATCTAAATTTACCTTTGTTTTTTTATAGAAGAAATACTTATTTTAAGGGTATGAATTGTCTTCTATTAGAGATTCAATCTAAATAAACACTTTAATATCAGAATTATTGAAAGAAGGTAATCGAAAAAAATGAAAGTGAGACTATTTCTTAAAAAAAAAATCGCCATTTTATTAATCCTTTTGACCGTTAATTCCTTTCTGAACATTTTATTTGTGAAAGGTTTTGAATGGAAAGATAGCACTCTTGGCGCTCACTCAAAATTCCCCAGAACATTCTCAAACTTATCCAAGGGAAATTTCATGAATTTAACCTATAATGTCAAGTCGGGGGGCGATATTGATCTTCATATTCTTTCGGAAGCTGAATATACTAAATTTAACGCTGGTCAATCGTTCACTGCTCATGTGACTCGCGATAATTCGTTGCAAGGAAATGTTTTATTTGAAATCCCATCTGATGGAACCTGGGTTGTGCTAATCGACAATACAGATTCAAACACAGCAATAACATATGATCTCACAGTAGATATTCTTCTTGTTAATCCATACTTTTGGATTCAAGTAGTGATAATAATTGTTGTAGTCTCTGCTATAGTTGCTAGTGTTGTAGTAGTTACGGTCGTTCTCGTAAAGAAGAGAAAAAAAGGTAAAATAACAAACCAAAATAAGCCTAAGGTTTAAACAAAACTTTCTTTTTTATTATTTTTCTCAACATTACTGAAAGTGCAGATTTTGACTTTCCAAGTTCATTAGCCAATTCTTCTAAAGAGATTTTTCTGGGAACATCGAAGAAGCCTAAACTAATTGCTTTATCTAACACTTCAGATTCGTCCAAATTTAATTTGTATTTATCATCTTCGATTTCATAGGGCGCGTTTCCAATTCGGAGTAATGAGAATTCGATTTTTTTTTCTTCAAAGAGCATAAGTAAATCGTCTATTCGTTTTCTACTAGAAATTAATTTCCAAACGGCAGAAGCTTCCCTCACTATCACGGGAAAATTAATGAGAACGCCACATTTTATTACGCCATATAGCAAATAAGGGTCCTTCGTTTTCACATTGAATTGAATTTTATTTTCTTCTCGCTCTATAACGCTAAATTCGAACACAGACGGATGAGTTTTTATTTCTTCTACGATTTCATCGATACGATAGTGCATTATTTCAATTATTGCGTTTCCAATAGATTTTTCTAAGTCGTAAGGTAAGAAATTCAGGATATCGAGCTTAACATCGGGAAATTTTTTGAAGATTTCAGAAATCCATAATTGTTCGGGAAATTTTATCCTAATTCTCGCTAAGCTCGGCTTATTTTCGTCCATTATTAAATATTATATGTTTAAAATTAATAAATTTTCTAAAGAGCTTAAGACTTATAGATCTTCGAACAAATATTTAAAATTAAAAGAGGAAATGTTATACTATGGGTGAAAATAATAACTTTTTATTGGGGATCTGCGGTAGCCCGAGAAATCAAGGTACGCAATTTGCAGTTGAATACGCGTTAAATTATGCTTCTGAGAAATTTGGATTTGAAACGGAAATTTGGTCGGTCAGAGGGAAAAAAATTGGCTTCTGTACTCATTGCGACTATTGCGTAAGAGAAAAAAAGGGATGTATTCAGAAAGACGATGTACAAGAATTATATCCTAAAATTGAAAACGCGAAATTTCTTCTTCTTGGAACGCCTGTATTTCAAGGGAATTTATCTGCTCAGTTAAAGGCTGTTATGGACCGATGTAGAGCTTTAGTAGCCAAGAATCCCGATGTTTTTCGGAATAAAATAGGAATAGCGTTAGCGGTTGGAGGTGACCGGAGCGGAGGACAAGAACCGGCAATACGGACGATATTAGACTTTTATTTGCAAAATGGAGTAATAACCGTTTCTGGAGGAGCATTTGGTGCCAATTTGGGTGCTTGTTTATGGACGAGAGATCAAGGTAAAGATGGCGTTAAAAAAGACGAGGAAGGATTGAGAACTATAAGAAAAGTGATTAAAAGGTTAACTACTTTTACAAATAAAAGCGATTAAAAATTTAATTTTGTGAATATTAAAGGCCAAATCACTAATCCTACAATAAAAATTATTAAATATTCTATTGCAACCAGCCAAACCACATCAGAAGGAATTATTAGATATAAGACAAGAGAAAGAATTAAATAAATAATTAATCCCATAGAAATCCTTAATATAAATCGACTTTTTGATAATGATTCACGGTTTATTTCAAAATTTAAGAATTTATATTCAAGTGCGAGCCCGATACTTATTCCAATCATTTTTCCAGCAGTGGTTCCGATATTATGTTCCTGAGCGTAAAAAAACTCCGAAAAAATCATTATTATTAAACTGACAAGGGCCAATCCAAGATAAATTATCATAGGATTATATTTCGATAGCGAAGAGCGTAGTGGTTGTTCGAAGATCCAGACCAAAACAAGAATAACAATTCCAAAGAGCCACCCGGTAAGAACATCTCCAAACCAATGCACACCCAAGTACATTCTTGATAATCCTACAAGAACAATTATTGCTATAGAGAAGACCCACATTAACAATTTCTTAATTCTAATAGATCCATACCCCCAATATATTGTAGAGCTCATCGCGTGACCACTTGGTGTGCTAAGATGTGAGGCTCCAATCAAAATCCATTCAGATTGAGGTGGTCTATTATTAGCAATTATTGATTTTGCGTAATAATTAACAAAATTTGACGAAGCGTAAACAATCATTAGCGATTTCGCGCCGTCCTTGTTTACAGCCCAAAACAATGTAAAGAAAATTGCGAAATAGACTTGAGTACCTCCCAACTCAGTAATAATTCGAAAAAAATATTCAGTTCCCGGGAACAGATCTCTTAAGATTTGATTCCACGTAAATTCGAAAAGAGAAGGTGTTGATAATATCACAAATATAAGGATAATAGATAAAGTAAGAATTGTCAGTTGAATTAGCAATTTATTTTTAGGATTATTCAACGATAACACGCTCAATATTTAGGACAATATCTAAATATTGATTTTTTTATTTAAAAAGTTAAAAAAAAAGGTTTAATTAAGGAAAAGTTTCTTAGCTTCTCTTTCTCGCAAGCCATCAACGCCCCATAATTCCTTGAACCAATATTTGCCTTTGTGAAATACTGCCGGAGTATTTACTATACATCCTTCTGCATCGCAAAAAGTTCCTACAAAGTTAGGATCTTGTAATAATTGTTGGACAAATTCTTCGTCTTCAATGTCTTTCTCAATATATACCACCTTCTTTTCATTCAACCATTCCATGAGTTCGTGGCATCGATGGCACCCTTCCTTGGTAATAATAATTGGTATTTTTGATTCTGCCATGGATAAAAAGTAGTTTTTAAACTATTAAAAGGTTACATCTAATTTTTATAAAATTCTTCAGCAGAAAATTGATAAATCTATAATGAAAATTGAGTGGGTATTTATAGAATAAAAATACCAAATTGTGTTATACAATTCTTTCTA
>JAHQWX010000172.1 GCA_029856375.1 Promethearchaeia archaeon
ATAAAAGAACTCTGGGATAAGAAATCTATTGAAGCAATCACAGAAGAAGAGAAGAAAGCTATTGAAATTATAAAACAAGCTTCAAAAGACCTTGCCACATTTGGCATAAAAACGATAATTACAACTCTAGGGAGTAAGGGCTCCTTAATTTATTATGGAAACGAAGAAAAATTCGAAGAAGTGCCCGCTTATAAAGTCCAAGCGATTGATACTGTGGGTGCAGGCGATTGTTTTAATGGTTGCTTGGCGAGCGCGCTATGCAATGGAATGTCCTTATCCAAAGCAGTACAATTTGCGACTGCTGCAGCCTCTATTGCCGTAACCAGAAAAGGAGCGCAAGAATCTATGCCTTACTTAGATGAAATCAATAATAAACTTAATGCTTCTTGAAATATAATTTTAAAAGTTATAAACAAAGAGCAACTTATATACTGAAGCGAGGATTAAAAAATGAATACGACTGAAACTATTCCTAAAGGTAGAGGATCATTACTTAGGAGAAATGATTCTGAATCCCTCCAACTCGATATTTCGCAAGAAAATGGTCTTAATTTTTATATATTGAACGGAGATAATTTGTTAAAATTTGAGGAAACAGAAGTGGCCGAAATAACTACTGTCATTGATCCAGGAACGCATTATATGATTGTTAATACGGGAAAATTAGATCTGACTATTGAATTCTCCCACGATCCATCTTCACACCAAATTTTATACGACCCTTATAAGTTTGAGAAATTAGATAAAATTAATGTGGATCCCGAGCAATTAAAAAAGGTATTTGAAATACCTGAAGGATATGTTGATACCTTACCAAAATGGTACAGCTTCAAGTTTACTTACGAAAAATACAATATTATTTTTATTCGTCCTGAATTAGGTATTTCTTGGCAACGACACGAAAAGAGGAACGAATTTTGGGAAGTTTTGGGTGGAAATCCAATAATTATTATTGACAATGAAGTTCATTTTTTTGTAAAGGAACGCGAAAAATTAGAGAATCCCATGGGGACGCTTCACGCAATTATAAACCCCAATAAAGAAAAGGATAAGTGGGTTATAATTAAGGAAAGTTGGAGCGGGGAATTTGACGAATCTGATATCGAGAGAGTTTTTAATCCAAATCACTATTTTTAAAGCGATTTTGCGTTAAAAAGTTGCCGATTAAATCAAAAATTTCTTCTTTTCGGTTAAAACTCAAAACGAAAATTTTAAAAGCGATGTTTGAAAGTCAATTTGATTTTAAATTTTGCTTCTATTTGACAAAAATTTTTTAATTATGGTGTAATTGGAAAGACATTAGAATAGTAATAAACAAATAATAGTATGGGGTAATTATGGCTCCACCAGAAAAACTGGAAAATACCTCTGAGAAAGAAGAAGAATCTGAAGAAGAAAAAGAAGAATCTTTGGAAGAAAAGGAAAAATCGGAAGAAAATGGAGAAGCTGAGTCGGAGGTTGAATTTGAGCTAGATGAGGAAGAAGAACTCGCGAAGAGGCAGTTTTTGTACAGAGGATACACTCTCGAAGAGCTAAAAAAGATGAATATGGACGAATTTATTCGATTAGTACCAGCTAGAATACGTAGAAGTCTTAAAAGAGGCCTTCCACACCGACATAAAAAAGTACTTGAACGATTAAGGAAAGCATATAGGGCAAAAAAGAAGGGAAAAGACATAGTAATACGCACGCACTGCAGAGATATGCCCATTTTTCCTGAAATGGTAGGCTTGACTGTCGGCGTCTATAATGGTAAGGAGTTCAAGGTGTTTGAAATCTTACCTTCTATGATTGGTACATATTTAGGCCAATATGCGATTTGTACAACTCATGTAACTCACGGTAATCCAGGTATTGGTGCCACTCGTAGCTCTAAATATGTCCCGCTTAAGTAAAAAAAACGAGGTCAAAAAAAATGCCAAATTTTGGATATTCTGCCGAAGCGTTGCATCTTGATAAGGACCGAACAGCTAAAGCAAGCGGCAGAGATATGCGAATATCTCCAAAAATGGCAAGAGAAATCTGTAATACTATTAAGGGTATGAGATTATATCAAGCAAAGAAGTTTTTGGAAGATGTGATTCTGTTAAAACAAGCTGTACCCTTCAGACACCATATGAAAAAGCAAGCGCATAGGAAGAACCTTAAACAATTCAAATGGCCTGCTGGCAGATATCCAATAAAAGCAGCGAGTAGAATATACGACCTCCTTACGAGCGTAGAATCAAACGCGGAATTCAAAGGATTAGATGTTGAGACTTGTAGAATAGTACATTCTGTCGCTCATCGAGGTCGAAAGTTAAAAAGATACATGCCAAGAGCCCACGGAAGATCTACCCCAAAATTTAAAACATTAACGCATGTAGAAATTATATTATTTGAAGAATCTTAAGGAGAATTTGATATGAGCCCACTGAAGAAACATTTTATCGAACGCGGAATAAAACAAATGCAAATTAACGAGTATTTACGTAAAGAACTTTATAGATCTGGATTCTCTGGAGTTGAAATGCAGAAAACGCCTTTAGGCGTAAGGATTACTTTGAAGACTAGTCGCCCCGGGCTGGTAATAGGTAAAAGCGGTAAAAGAATTCGAGAGATTACCGATGTCCTTCAAGAGAAATTTAACTTAAATCTTCCACAAATTGAAGTCGAAGAAATTAAGGAGCCAGAGCTTAACGCTCAATTAATGGCAGAAAGGTTGGCGTATAGTTTAGATCGCGGGAGACAATACCGACGCGCAACCTATTATATATTACGGAAGATAATGGCTGCGGGAGCTAAGGGAGTAGAAATCAAGGTAGCTGGTAAGGTTACAAGTCAGAGAGCCCGAGTGCAAATGTTTCGCGCTGGAGTCATTTCAAAGTGTGGACAACCAGCATTAGAAGCGGTTGACAAAGGAGTGGCTCAATGCGTCCAAAAATCTGGTGTTTTGGGAATTATAGTAAAAATAATGCCTGCAAAATACAAGACTGGCGATGGAATCAAATTAAACGAGGAACTCCTTGAGATAGATAACAAAAAAATAGAGCTTCAAAAAGCAAAAACGCTAGGGGAGATTGAAATCGAAGAATTAGAAGGAGATCTCTCAGAAGAAGACATGGAATTACTCGATCAAATAGACGATTCTGAAACGAAAGAACTTACATTAACCACCGAAGAAGCAGAAGAAATTGAAAGCGAAGAAGAAATCGAAGAAGAGCAACCCGAAATGGAACTTGAAGAACAACCCGAAGAAGAACAAGAAGAAGTAGGAGAGTGATAATAAAGTGGGAAAACAAACTAAGGCGTCGGATATCAGAACTTGGTCTGAAGAGGAAAAAGAAAAAAGACTTATGGACCTTAGGAGCGAGCTCCTATCATTAAGAAGTATTCACACTGGTGGTGGAGTTCAAGATAATCCCGCCAGAGTTAAACAAATCAAGCGTGCAATAGCGAGAATTTTAACCGTTATGAATGAAAAATGAAAATTGACCCCAAATATTTAATATATCATGATTTAATCGGATTAGAATCATGGGCATTAAGAAATGATAAGTTAAAAACCGGAGATTTCGAAAGCATTGGAACTGTAATTGACGAAACGAGAAATATGCTAATTACAGTAATTAACAATAAAAGAAAAAAGTATATAAAAACAAATCACACGTTTCGATTCAAACTTCCTAACGAAGATAAGGAACCCATCGTTCTGGAAGTAGTTGGGCGCAAAATCGTTGGACGCCCAGAAAATCGAATAAAAAATATTAAAAAAAAAAGATGGATTAAAATATGAGCGCAAGAAACATTGGCATACCTGGCGTTTCTATCCCAAGTGATGTGTGCCAGGATTACAATTGTCCATTTCATGGAACTTTACGAATCAGAGGTAGGATCCTCCAAGGCGTAGTTGGAAAAAAGAGAATGAAAAATACCGTTACGATTAGACGAGACTATGTACATTTCATTAAGAAATACCAAAGATACGAGAGGAGGAATTCAATTATTGCTGCTCATTTGCCTCCATGTTTGTCAAGTCAAATAAATGAAGGGGATCTTGTAAAAATTGGAGAATGCCGGCCAATATCAAAAACGAAGGCATTTTGCGTGATACAAAAAATTGAGAAATAGGAGGAAATCAAATGGGGACTCGAAGGAAACTCGGTAGAAAAAGAATTACGAAGCATCGGACCACAAAAGGTCTCTTAAATGGTTCTAGGTTAAAAATAGCCGATAATTCGGGAGCAAAAATCATTGAGATCATAAATGTTGACCATTTACATACGCGCCTTAATAGAATTCCTTCAGCAGGTGTTGGTGATGTCGTGTCTTGTACTGTTAAGAAAGGAAAACCAGAAATGCGAGGCACTATAATGAAAGCTATAATAATAAGACAAAGAAAACTCTTTAGAAGAATTGATGGAACAAGGATTTGTTTTGAAGATAATGCGGCAGTTCTAATCTCTAAAGAAGGAGATCCTAAAGGGAGCGAAATTCGTGGTCCAATTGCGCGAGAAGCAGCAGAGTTATTTCCTAGATTGGCATCAATTGCTTCCTTAATCGTTTAATATTAAGAAAATGAAAAAATATTATGAAAGTAACAAGTAAAAAACCAAGTAAGCAACGCAAGGCGTTAGCAAATTTTAAAAATCATCAAAGGTCTAAATTGTTAAACACAAGGTTAGCAGATTTTCTTCAAGATGTATATGCAGTAAAAAGACTTCCAGTAAATGTAGGAGATAATGTAAGGGTTGTGAAAGGAGATTTTGCAGACATCGAAGGGGAGGTTCTTGAGATTAAAAAAAACCTAAAGCTTATTATCAAGGAATGCCAATTAGAAAAAGCAGACGGGACGAGTTATTATGTGCCAATTCACCACTCAAAAGTAATTATCACTAAATTGAAAAAAGAAGGGAAAAAAATGGATCCTTGGCGGAAAAACATTATTGAAAGAAGATCAGGATTTGAATTTATCGATGAGGAATTAAAAGCCCCAGTAAAGAAATAAGGAGTGAAAAAGTATGACATCTCATGGTGGTAAAAAGACTCTTAAAAGATTAAATACTCCAGGACACTTACAAATTAAAAGAAAGCACGGGAAGTTCTTTGTAAGCCCTAATCCGGGCCCGCATCCGAAGAAATTTTGCTTGCCCTTACTTCACATTGTTAGAGATCTGTTGGAAATCGTCCCGTA
>JAHQWX010000173.1 GCA_029856375.1 Promethearchaeia archaeon
ATGGATCTACTGGCCGGGTAAAACAACAAAGCCCCACAAATAAAAAGTCCAAGCCCTAAGAGCACACCTGATTTGTAGGTAAATCTTTTTATGTAAAGAGCCGCAGGTAAAGCCAGGCAAAAATACGATCCGTAAAACGCTACCTGAATCCAGGATGTTTGAAAATCAGTCATGCTCATTATTTTTTTAAAGGCTGCTAACAGGGTATCAGTCATGTTATTGGCCAGCCCCCACCAAGCAAATAAGGTGGTTATTAAAATAAAGGGCAACATTAAGCCTTTCGGAACCACTCGCACATTTTGCCTATCAGGATTTAACCTCTTCGATCTGTTTTCCACCATTGTTCCTTTCAGTATTGGAGCTTTCACGCAATAATACAATTAGCAAAATAGCATGATACTTTTTTACCTTATTATTTTTCTGCCAGAGTTCGATCCAGATGCACATATCCGCCATCCACAAAAATTGTCTGTCCGGTAATATGTGACGCCTGTTCAGAAGCCAGGTAAACAATCACCGAAGCGATTTCTTCTTTAGTGGTCATACGGTTACCCAAGGGAATTTTTTTCATTATATCTACCAGTTTTTCTTGCGGATTGTCGAAAGTTTGAATCCATTTTTTATAATATAGGGTCATCACCTCGGCAGGAACTACCGCATTTACCCTTATGCCATACGGCAGCAACTCGACAGCCCATTCGCGTGTTAGAGCCAGTTGCGCACCTTTTGATGCAGCGTATCCGGAGGTGTTACCCCACCGAGCCGACAGCTGTCTATCTGGCATATATCAGTCGCCCCCGAAGTGATAAATTGTTTAAAGATGACTCTATTAGAGCAGTGTTCGCCTGTTGCTATTTTTATGGGTGCAAGGAGAGATCTCGTTGATGATATTCCTGTAGGAAACATTGCTGCCATAGGGGGTCTGAAAAACATCAAGAGCGGAGAAACTCTTATAGAACCAAAGTACTTAGACGAAATGACAGCGTTTGAGAATGTGAAATATGTAACCACTCCCGTTATTACCGTATCGGTAGAGCCTGAATATCTTAAAGATTTTGATACTTTAAAAAGAATTATACAAGATATGCTTATTGAAGACCCAAATTTGCAGTTTAACGAAAGTCCAGAGACTGGAGAACTCTTAATTTCAGGAATGGGACCTCTCCATTTAGAAGTAACCGTACACGAAATAAAACAAAGGGGTATAGATGTAAGCACATCGAAACCACAGAGCGTATTCAAAGAATCGTGCGTATTGAAATCGTCCTTAATAGCCAGTACATCCCCAAACGAAAAAAATAGCGTAAAACTTAGAATTGAACGCATAGATCAAGAGACACTTCAATTCTTTCGCTCTGGCGATCATAAAATTATTAAACCATTTAAGAGATTAAAGCAATATCTTAACGATAGAACCAATTTAAATGCTGAAGAAATAGACGGTTATTTAAATTGCGATAGCAACCTAAATCTGATTATCGATTTGGCTACTGATAGTCCATTGGCCGAGAAGCAAAAAGCAAAGATTATCGACGTTATCGAAAAAATATGTTTAAGTGGACCGCTGTGTAATGAAGTACTCACAGAGATAAAAATTACAATCGAATCAATTAATATTTCAGCAAACGACGAAGAAAGTTCTATATCGGAGCTCACAACAATGTTTTTCGATGCGATTAAGCGAGGATTGGACGAGGCAGAATTAGTTTTATTAGAACCAATATATCAAACAATTATTCAATTACCTCCCGAAATGATAAAGAATGCGTTATCTGTTTTGGCCAAATATCAACTAAAGGTAAAAGAAATTGTGCAAGATAACGAATATCAAGCGTTAATTGAGTTATTAATGCCAGTTAGATATTCTATGGAATTTGTGGAATCAATAAGAGATAAAACATCCGGGCGCGCGTTCTGGCAAAATACATTTCACTCTTTTCAGAAAGTTCCATCTGATGTTATGGACTCGATAGTTTCCGACATAAGGTTTAAAAAAGGGTTATCTTGGTGATTTTTTTCAATATATAAACCTTTTAAACTCTAAGATAGAATGAAACATATGGAAAAAATTAGGGATTATTTTCAAGGTAAATATTCTAAAAGAAGCTTTATTCGATTATATTTACCACTTGCGGTTAGTTTGTATGCACTTTTTATCATACTGGCTCGATTATTATTTCCATATATTGAAGATTATCCCTATAGTTGGACCACATCGATGATAAGTCGATTAGGCTGGCCTCATGTAAATACGATTGGGTGGATTTTTTTTAGTCTAGCTTATTTATCGCTGGGAATATTTTATTTAGCTCTTATTTCTTACATGTACGAAAGATTTTCTTCGCTTCATAAGTTTGCAGCCAAGCTAATTGCATTATCCATGCTGATGTCTTCTATTGGAATGATTATGGTCGGAGCTATTCCGAATTACCCTCCAAATATATTTGGATTGTTTCACATGCTGAGCGCAATGCTTTCGATGTTCGGGTTATATGGAACGGCTCTTTTTTCAGCCATCATTATGATAAAGGAATCCTCGCTTTTCTCGAAGAATCTTTTATTATTTTTCGTTATTGTTATGGCATATATCTTCATTTGTGCGGTGATGATGAGTTTTGGTAATCCGAGTACAGAAGAAAGATATTATGTCCACGACCCTAGCACACCGCTACTTTTATCAAGACCGCTTTGGGAGTGGCAAATAATGGTTGCATCCATATGTTTAATATCAATTTTGTGCTTTATTGTACCTGAAACCATTGAAAAGAATAAGGAAACTTGAAAAATAGTAGCCAATTTTTCTTTTTAGTTCTCTAGAATTTTTCTGATCTCTTTAAAATCTAATTTATGCGTTATTCCAAGCAATCTAGGCTTTATCATTCTCATCTCTACGACATCTCCAGATTGTCTCTTCCACTTTTTTAGTCTGTTTTTCATGTCGGCTAGAACTTCCGCGTGATTCTTATCGTTAATTAAATTGTTCATTTCCCAAGGGTCTTCTTTTAAATCGTAGAGTTCGTCCATATCTCCGTAGTTCCAAATGTATTTATACCGATCTGTGATAATTAAACGACCCAAGTACTTTCTAAAATGACCGTGAGTTTCGCACATTAAATCTTCGCGCCAAGGAATATTTGGATTAGTGCACAACGGTAAAAGACTCTGCCCATCCACTGTATTTGTAAAAGAGACTCCGGCAGCGTCGACAAAAGTTGCAGGAAGATCCAAATTACTCACAAGTTTCTCGCTTTTTTGCCCCGAAGGCATCACTCCCGGATAACTGATTGCCATTGGAATACGCATCATTTCTTCGGGTAAATAAAAATCTTTGTCGAAATGACCCCCATGACAAGCAACACCATCCCCATGATCTGTGGACCACACCACGAGCGTATTATCCATTAAACCAACTTCATTAAGAGTATCTAGTATCAATCCCCCCGCTTGGTCGATTAAGGTTTGTTGCGCGTAATTAAAATGTAGAATTTGTTGCCATTCTGGCCAAGATAACAGACTTGGGAGTATTAATTTACCTTTTTTGCTTATTGGATAGTTATGGTCTGATTTATAAGATTCTGGTTTGTTTTTTAAATCGTCTCTAAAGTTTGGATATTCTGGGATCTCATCGGGATTGTACATATCCAGAAATTCTTGAGTGGCGTAATAAGGTTGATGCGGACCCCAGAAGTCCACTCGTAAATGAAAGGGCTGTTTGTTTCCCTCTTTTGCAATCTCTCTCAATTTATCGCACGCTAAATTTGCGAGAAAAAAAGCTTCATGAGTTTCTTTCGGAGTGGTCATAATTCCTATGGCGTGTTCGTTGCACCACGCTACTCTTGGCGTGAATAATTTACCCTCCTTTAGCCGAAAATAACGAGCCATGAAACCTTTAGGTTTCCATAAAACGCGTTGAATATGAACTTGAAAGTGAGGGAGGTTTTTCCTTTGAACATATTTTTTGTATTCGGGTTTCGTATATGGATTACCATAGCTTCGATAACTAAAACCCTCACACTTGTGATCGTACGCCGAGCCCGGACCAGCGTGCCACTTACCGTAATAATAATTCTTGTACCCCGCTTCAGCTAGCAGCTCTAGATATATTTCTCTATCAAATTTGTGGTTTGTATTGTTTTTTATTTCTCCGTGATTATGTGGGAACAGCCCCGTAAGAACGCTGCGTCTAGCTGGACCGCATAAAGGACAACAAGTGTAAGCGCGAGTGAATATCGCGCCACTTGCGGCCAATTTTTCGAAATTGGGCCTTCGGATTTTTGGTCCACCTGCCATTTTTCCATGTCCATAATAAGCTTGGTGGTCGTTAAACAGGAAGACAATATTCGGCTTTTTAGTGCTCACTTTTCTCAACTTTTAAGGATAAATTTAAAAAATAAATTCAATTGAACGAAATCTTATATATTTAAAAATCGATGTAATAATATTTATAATTTCATTTAGGTGTTAATTTCTATGAATGTAAACGATATTAAACGTATCACAGTTGTGGGTGCTGGAACTATGGGGCACTACATTGCGCAAGTCTACGCACAATCTGGTATTGAGGTGGATTTAGTTGATTTAAATCAAGATGTATTGGAGCGTGCAAGTAGTCTAATTATATCAAATTTAAATACACTGGCTGAATTTGGACGAGTCTCTCGCGAGCTAATATCACCAATCTTGGATAGAATCAGTTATTCTGATTGGGTGGAACGTTTTTAGAGGACAAAATAAGATAAAAGAAATGAGTGATGAGCTAACTAAGATACTAGTTAAATATATGATAGAAGAAAGATGGATACCTGAAAACGAAATTTCATCTTTAATGCATAAATTTAATCCACAAATTGAGAAGTGGATTAATGAAATTTTGTTAATTAGATGGGACTTCCTAAGAGAAGAAGGTGTATTAGAAAGATATGCAATATCACTTACAAAAGATTTAGTAAGAACTTTTCTTGAAGAGGAGGATTTTGTTGAGTTTGTATGAGCAAGAATTAATTGAGGATTTTCTTGAGAATAAATTCACAGATGTGATTATAAAGTTGATTCAGGATCTTGAATATATTAAGTATGCATTAAATGAATATAATAGTAATATACAATTTGAAACATTTAATCTTCTAAGGATGAATCAATCTTTTGAAAATACTATAAAATATCTTAAAGA
>JAHQWX010000174.1 GCA_029856375.1 Promethearchaeia archaeon
AGAGCGTTTCGATTTGAAATTTTAATAATTGACGATTATAGTTCCGATAAACCAAACGAAATTATTGCAAATAAAACTTATATGAATAAAAAAAATCATACTAAGAATCAATATTTTAAGGTAATTTTAACTAGAATTAACGCTTATTATAAGAAATCAGTTGGAAGAGCAATAAGGAAAGGGCTCGAAAGTTCAACAGGAGATTACATAATTACATTGGACGGTGATATGGCTCACGATCCAGAAAATATTTCTAGATGTATTAATCTCATTAGAAATGGTAAAAACTTAATTATTGGAGCAAGATTTCTTCCTAAACAGCACATATTTAAACCAATTTCAAGGTACATAATAAGTAAAATCCTTAATACTGTAATTAGGTTCTTTTATAGAGCAGAAGTCCACGATTATACGACCGGTTTTAGATGTTTTAATCGAAAACTTCTAAATAATATTGATTTAAAAGAAAATGGTTTTGCTATACATCTCGAGCTGAATAAAAAATTGATTGAAAAAACAAAAAAATCTGAGAGAATTGAAATTCCTATAGAATATAAAAAGAGAATGTATGGAAAATCAAAGATGGTTTATACTAAAGTGTGGTTTGACTATTTTAAATTGATATTTGACTCATAGATGGATTAGGATTTTATTTTAATATTTTCTGAAAAATCTTAAATTTAACTAAAAGGGCGAGCACTTCGTTAAATAACCACTTTATTTGAGTTAAACTCCTAAATTTTAACACAAATTCAAAATATAATTTTAATAGAGAAAGAATTTTTAAAGGACGTAAATAAAATGTCTTGTAAGCTTCTGAAAATTTCTTTTCAAGAAAATCTTTCTTCAAATCGTTAATTTCATAAAGCACTTTACCATCATTTATTTGATTAAGAATCCCAATTTGATATTCTTCGAGAAATGTTCCATGATTTTTAACAATTTCATAGAGTTCTGTGCCTCTGTAAGGGATGGTAAGAAAATAATACGCGTGATCTGGATTAAGAGAACGAGTAAATCTAATAGTACCATTTACGGTTTTTTTAGTGTCGAAAGGTAGTCCCAACATTATGAAAATATCTGAAATTAAATGATTTTTTTTGATTAAATCGAGAGATTTAATTACATCTTTTAGATCTAACGACTTTTTAATTCTATTTAACACCATTTGGTTTCCTGATTCTATACCTAAAGTAATTCTATTCACTCCTACACTTTTTAAAGCTTTTATTAAAAAGTCATCAAGTTTATCGGCTCTTACGCCATTATATAAATTCAAAACGATTTTTTTGCGATAATTTCTTAGTAAAAAACACAATTTTAAGACACGTACTCTGTTTTGCGTAAATGTATCGTCCATAACAATGAATTCCTTCACATCGTATTTTTCCACAAAGTATCTTATTTCTGCAAAAACATTTTCTGCAGATCTGTACCTAAGTTTTTTACCATGTATGCATTTCGTACACCATATACAACTATAAGGACAACCTCTGGATGTCATTAGCGGGAGATAAGGTTTATTCGTTACACCTCTTAAATTCTTATATTTTTTAATATTTGGAAATAGATGCCACGCAGGAAATGGTAAATCGTCTAAATTTTGTATATTTTCTCTTAATGGATTTACTATTATTTTTTTATCTTTTTTATAGGCGATTCCTTTAGTATTTTTCAAATCTTCGCCGCTTTGCAACGCTTTTATCAATTCTAAAAAGGTTTTTTCTCCCTCCCCTAAAACTACAATCTCTGCAATGTTATTATTAAGTAAAAATTCATATTCAATTGTAGCATAGGGTCCTCCAAAAATAATATTAGCATTTCCAAATTCTTTTTTTAGCTTTAACGCCGTATAAATCGAATATTTTGCAGTAAATACATTACCAGTTAATCCAATTATAGTAGGGGGGACTTTTTTTATAATCTTAAAAAGATCTCGCTCATTTAATCGTAGTATATCTGCGTCGATTATCTTAACTTTGATATTATTTTTTTCCAATACTGCAGCAAGATAGCCTAAAGCGAGGGAGGGCACATCCCAATAGTTTAAAATGCCAAATTTATTTCTATCGATATAGGGTTTAATTAAATATATCATTTATTTCCATTAGATATTTTACTATTAAGGTTTCAAATCCAGACAAATCGGTAATTTCAGTTTTGTTTCGATACGATAATAATTAAGACAATTTCTAAACTTATATATATCCATATTAAACTTTTTTAACTTAATGAGTCGAAAAGTTGTTATTATTTATCCTCCAAATAACACAGAACTTTTCTCAATTTCCCCCCCACTAGGGGCTTTGTATCTAACATCGTATTTGCGAGAAAAAAATGTAAATGTGGAATTTTTTGATTTTAATATTATTAAATATTGGATAAAAAAAGCACACCAGATTGTTGATGAGGAACCACAAATAATTGCACTAAGCAGCAATGTCGCAAACTTTTCGAACACGATTTACTTAGCTAAAATTATAAAAGAATTAAATTCGGATTTAAAAATCGTCGTAGGAGGTCCTTATCCTTCGTGTATTCCAGAGAAATACTTGAATTACGAATACATTGATTTCGTTTGTATAGGGGAAGGTGAAAGCACTCTATATGAACTCATCAATAAAGGATCACAAGTCAATGGATTAATGCGTAAAAAAAAAGGAAGTATTCATTTTACTGGCAAACGAGAATTAATTCAAGATTTAGACAAAATTCCCTTTCCTGCATTGGATCTAGTGAATATTAAAAAATATAATTATATTTTTCAAAGAAAAAAACCCTTATCAAACATTATCACTTCGCGCGGATGTCCATATAATTGTACTTTCTGTTTCCATGGAGTACATGGATATCGATGGAGAGCGCGAAGCCCTAAAAATGTAGTTGATGAAATGAAATGGCAAGTCAACGAACTTGGCGTGAAGGAAATGTGCGTTTGGGACGATAATTTCACATTTAATGGTAAAAGAGTTGAAAAAATATGTGATTTATTAAAACAAGAGAAGTTGGATTTCATTTGGCAATGTCCAAACGGTTTACGGGTAGATAAAGTCACTAAAAAAGTGTTAAAGAACATGAAAAATGCCGGATGTTATAGCATTGTATTGGCTCCAGAAACTGGAGATCCGTATATAATCAAAAAAATTCAGAAAGGTTTCTCACTAGAAGAAACTGAACAAGTATTTCAATGGTGTAAGGAATTAGATTTTTTTACTCCAATTTATATAATGATTGGTTTTCCATTCGAAAATCTAAATCACATTCAAAACACCTTAAATTTTTTAAAAAAAGTGAAGCCTGATATCATTTCTATTCATAAATTTTACCCCTTTCCAAATACCCCAATTTACGAAGAATATAATTTGAAATCCTATGAAAACGAAGGCTATCAGACAGCAAAAATAGAGAAGGATTTTCAAAAGATTTATGCAAATACATATTTAACCTTTTACTTAAATCCGAAAAATCTTATTAACATTACATCAAAAATGGGTTTGAAATACCTACTAAATTCATCATATAAGTATCTCTCGAGAAATTTTAAGGAAATAATTAAAAGAAAAATAAGAGTAAGCCTTTAGTTGAAAAATCGTAAATTAATTCCATTAGTAATATTTTGCATTATCCCACTATGTTTAATCCTACTTGAACCTCTTTTAAAAAATTATATTGCTGATTATTTAGCAAAAAGTACAGGTCTTGGATATAGTTATCAACTTGTAGATTACTTCTTAGTTTTAATTTTTATATTAGTTATCGAATTGGTAATAATACTAAATTATATCATTTTTAGTGAAAGATGGAAAACCAATAAAAAGATAATTCTTTCAAATTTTAAAATAAAAGTGAAAAGGACTTTTAAGAATTATCCTCTAATATTTCTGAATATTTTTGCAGTTATACTGACGCTATATTTCTTTTTAGCGACAAACTCGTTAAATTTAGAGATTATAATTCAAGACGATTATTCGTGGCATTATTATCATTCTTGGTTTACGATAGAACATCTTATTCCAGAATTTCAGTCAACTATTGGCTTTTCAAATTATTTCTATGCTGGACATCCTCTATTTACTTATTATCCTCCAGGAATTTATTTTTTTATCGCTATTCTTGCGTTTATAGGAATCCCAATAGAACTTTCAATAAGAATTATCGTAGCAGCAACAATAATTGGATTCATTAATATTATTTATTTATTATGCAGAAAACTTAAAATATCTAAGCTTTCTTCCGTTTTTGGTTCATTAACTTTTTTAATTTTTAACGAATGGACTTATTTTTTAAATGCTGGGCAATTTATTTTTTTATTTTCTGTTTTGTTGGGCTTTATTTTTATTTATGTATTTTACGACCTCATAACAACCAAGGAGGATTATTTACATAATTATCGAACCTATTTCTTGGTATTCCTTCTTACGCTTATTAACTTCATCCATTACATTACAGGATTAATAATTTATCTTTTTATGGTTATTTTTATTTTGTATAGAAGCTTTGAAAAGAATAAAACACACAAAAGCCGATCAGACTATCAATTATTTATATTTATTGCGGGATTTAGCGCGTTAAATTCTTGCTTTTTTCTAATACCTTCTGCATTATCTTCTATTCAATATGTAGCTGATATATCTGAGTTAATTAGAAATAACATAGATAATGCTACCTTTTATGTTGGAACCACTTATTATGTTAATCAATTTATTGTTTCATTGACTTTTTCAGTTTTTTTCTTCATAGTTTACGGTTTTATTTGGATTTTAAAGAAAAACGAGAGAGAGTTTTTTCCGTTCAACATCTTATTAGCATTTTTATCTCTTTTTATTATTATTTTAAGATTTCTTGGAACTTACATAAATCCCCAATTGACTGTTATCACATTCGATCGCTTTTTTGTTTTTATTAGTACCCTAGGAGCGATAGTTGTTGGCAAATTCTTAGATTGTGCTAAATTGGAAGCGTTGAACTTTCAAAAGAAGCATCGAATCTTTTTTTCTATCCCTCATTCGATAATAATCGGATTATTTATAAGCCAAATTATGCCCCCAATAGGGCCTTATTTTAATTCAGACTGGGTTAGTATTGAAGACGATGTAAAAGGCATCTATGAATGGATCGAGGATAATGGTGAGAACGAATTTAGAATTCTTTTGGAAGA
>JAHQWX010000175.1 GCA_029856375.1 Promethearchaeia archaeon
GGGACAGGTGGGGCTTCGAACGCAGGTCTAGGTTTAAGCTCTGGGATAGGTGGGGCTTCGAACGCAGGTTCTGGTTCTGGGACAGGTGGAGTCTCAAGTGCTGGTTTCGCAGCAAATATTGACCCTTTTTTTGCTGCAAACATTTCTGGTGTAACTAGTTCCTTTTGACCTAGTAATTCCTTTGGCACTTCTAAATCCATCATTAAATAAGCTAAGACAGCAAAACAATCACCAACACCTTCTCCTGATTTTGCGCTTGTTTCTAGATAATAAAGACTAAATTTTGTTGCAAAATATTCTATGTCGCTGGAACTTACGACCCTATCTTCAATTAAATCACTTTTATTTGCAATTAAAAGCATTGGAATATCTGGTTTGGTATTTGATTTTATTTCTTCAATCCAATTAGGAAGATGCTCGAAACTCTCAGAATTTGTTAAGTCAAATACTAATAAAGCACCTAAAGCACCTCGATAATACATTGGTCTGACCGATGAAAAACGTTCCTGACCTCCAGTATCCCATAACTGGAGTTTGCATTTTCTAATTCCTTCGTCAGTTTCGACCTCAATTGTTTTAATGTGAAAATCGACGCCAATGGTGAGTTTATATTCTTTTTCGAAGAAACCTTTAGTGAATCGGATGGTAAGCGCGGTTTTGCCCACCCCACCATCCCCACAAACAATAGCTTTAAAGAGAAAGTCGTATCCAGAATCTGACATTTTACATTTATTTTAATTTGATTTTTCTATCCTACGAAGTAACAAACTATTAAGTATAATATCTAGGTTTATACTTTTATATTTTGATATTCCTTAATTTCACGAAAATTTAATTATAATAACTCTATTTTTTTTTCCTTAATTTTCTTAACTTTAAAAAATATGTCAGATTAAGATTTATTGTCGCTATCATTTTGCTAATACGCGATAAAGGAAATTATCTGATAAAGATGGATAGAAAAAAAGGCGATCCAATATTTCAAATTGCACTTGATTTGGTAAATCTACATAGAGCAATCAAAATAGCTGAAGAGGCGGTAAAAGGAGGTGCCCAATGGATTGAGGCGGGAACTCCACTCATAAAATCTGAAGGAATGAATGCAGTTCGAGAATTAAAAAAGAAATTTCCAAACCATACAATCGTTGCAGATATGAAAACTGTTGATGGAGGCACGGCAGAAATAGAAATGGCAGCAAAAGCAGGAGCAGGAGTCGTTTTAATGCTTGGTGTGAGTGATAACGCGTCTGTTACTGAAGCTATTTTAGCTAGTAAGAAATACGGTGTAAAACTAGGTTGCGATCTGATTGATGTGGAAGGTGAAAAATTCGTAGATCGAGCGTTAGAATTAGAAGAAATGGGTGTAGATATTATATGCGTTCATGTAGGTGTCGACCAACAAACTATTTACGGCGGTAAAAAGACTATTGAATTAACGAGAAAGGTTGCAGAAAAGCTTAAACCCACAACATTAATCGCTACTGCTGGAGGATTAAATAGCGAAACGGTTAATAAAGCAAGAGAAGCAGGTGCTGATATCATTATTGTTGGAGGTGCGCTCTATAAAGCAAAAAAACCCGAGGAATCCGCCCGAACGATTTGGAAAGCAATTAAAGAAGCAAAATCTATTAAGTCCGAATTGTTCAAGAAGTATAGCGATGAGGAATTATATGAAGTATTCATGAAAGTCTCAACACCCAATATTTCGGACGCTATGCATAGGGAAGGAGAATTCCAAGACCTTTTCCCTGTATGGATTGGATCTGAAGAAGAACCGATTAAGTTTGCAGGTCCTGCTGTAACTGTTCGAGCATATAATGGGGATTGGAGTAAACCCGTAGAAGCCATTGATGTAGCTCAAGAAGGAGATGTTATCGTTATCGATGCATGCGAAGGAAGAGACGCAGTTTGGGGTGAACTTGCGTCATGGAGTTGCAAAAAAAAGGGAGTTGCAGCTGTAATTATTGACGGTGCCATTAGAGATGTAGACGACATTAGAAATATCAAATTTCCCGCATTTGCGCGATATATTACACCAACTGCGGGAGAACCCAGAGGCATGGGAGAAATCAATACACCAATAGAATGTGCAGGTCAAAAAGTTGAACCTGGAGATTGGATTATCGGCGACCAATCTGGAGTTGTTGTAGTCCCTAAACATAAAGCTAAAGAAATCGCGAACAGAGCTATTGATGTATTAGAAAGAGAAAATCGAATTAGAGAAGAAATTCAGAGAGGTTCTACGCTTTCTAAGGTATTAAAGTTAAAGAAATGGGAAAAATTTGGTTAAGTTCCATGTCTTCGATATATCCACAATCAAAAAATTAAAGTACAATAAATAATTAATTTTATTACAATTTTATAATACTTAAGCCAGCGTCGCTTAGTGGTTTAGCGCCAGCCTGCAGAGTTGGTTTACGTGAGTTCAATTTCTCTGGAAAATCTCCAAAGAAGGACAAATCTCACCGCTGGCTTCTCCTTTATTTTATAATGCAATTAAATACGACTAAAATAGAAACTGAATTAGATGATTATTACTTTGATGCTTTCTAATAAACTCAAGACATTAGACTTAACTAAATCGACCGATCCTTCCATTCTAAGTGCTTTTAAACTAAGAAATAAAGTTGCCGGTCTCCCTTCTCGGCCTAATGGTTGTGTTTGAAACATAGTAACATAAGTAAAAAAATCTTCAGTAAAATCTAATTTTTCGGTTATTTTCACCCTTTCATCGGTAAGTTCTTGGAAGAATTCGAGATCCTCGTTTATTTTAGGAATAATTTTTGTGTCGTATTCGTGTGGATCAACAATTTCCTTATAAAAATCAGCAATGATAAGACCTTGCCGGGTAAATAATATTATATAATCGCAAGTGTATTTTGTGCCGAATTCTATTAATTTTTTGTTTGCTTCTTCTAGGAATATAATTTTATTTAGAGACGACGATAGAGCTTTGGTTAAGGAATAAATGTTATAAAAAGATGTTTCAAAAAATTTAAAGCTCATGTCAGGATTAACTTTTTTTATTAAATCCTTTAACATCTGCTTCCTAGCTTCATATTCCTCCAAATTTTTTATTTCTGGGTCGAATTTATGGAAACAAATGTTAATTTCATTATTGTATTCGAGATCTCTGTAGATTTCTAATACTTCATGTAAATATTTTACTGAAGTTTCGAAACGTATTTCGTCTTGAATATCAATTAAAAATAGAAT
This sequence comes from Promethearchaeia archaeon, assembly GCA_029856375.1. Classification (GTDB taxonomy): domain Archaea; phylum Asgardarchaeota; class Lokiarchaeia; order Sigyniarchaeales; family SOKP01; genus 6H3-1. Next base: position 3,217 of record JAHQWX010000175.1, read on the forward strand.
TACATCCGTATTTTCGAAATATACTGGATGATCTAAATAAACTTTCCTGTATTTTTCTTGCCCTCCCATATCCCAGATGTTAAGCATATATTTTCCAAGGATATTGCATGTAGAGTAATCTATCTTGATTGTGGGCTTTAAATTAGTTACTTTCTCCCAAAAATTATATTTTTTTCTCAACGCTATTAAATAACTCGACTTTCCCGCGTTATCAAGTCCAGCGAGCACAACTTTAATATCTTTTGATTCGGTATGATCCACCATTATTATAATTTATGGGATTTGTTATTAATTAATTTTTATTATATAAAATGAAATAAATAAGGTTTCGGATTTTATTACTTACATGTCGGAGATTTTTGGTTATTTATTAACAATCGATGCGATAATAACTTGGGGACTAGCAAGTTTAGTATATAAGTATGGATTAAGGAAAACCAACGCTCAAGCAACTCTTTTATCGCGCCTTTTAATTGTTACTCTTTCGACATTTGTATTATCCCTATTTTTAGGTAATTATTCTCTAATATTAGAATTGAACAATCAGGAATTATTCGACTATGTCGTTGCTTCTATTATTTCTGGAATCTCTGTTACTGTTGGAGATTTAATGTACTTTTATTCCTTAAAAAAAATTGATGCTTCAAGAGCATTTCCCTTAACTGCGTTATCCTTAGTTTTCGTATATCCATTTTCAGCCCTATTTTTTGGAGAACAAATCACAATACATGTCTTAGTTGGGGGTATATTAATGCTTTCGAGCGTGGTCTTGATAAGTTCTAAAGATAAAGCCGATATTAATAGTAATAAAGATTTAGATTTAAAATCGAACGAAATAAACGAGGAGAGAGACCAAGAAGATCTATTAATTGGGGTAATTTTAGCTTTAGGAACCGCGTTTTTCTGGGCTTTATCAATCGTTTCATTTAATCAAGCTAGGATCGTTAGCAATGATGTTTTTATAACAAATTTCGTAAGAATAATTTTTGCTACGATTTTTATCGCGATTGTTGGTTTATTTAACAAGGAATATTACGGAACCTTTAAAAAAGAGAATAGATCTGATGTAAAATACTACCTCTATATTGGAATTGCAGCTTCGCTTTCGTTAGGGTTTGCAGATTCGCTGTTTTATATGGCTGCTGAAATAAACGGTTTAATAATCACTAGCACGATAACGGCCTGCACCCCTCTTGTTCAACAAATATTTGCAGTTCTTATATTAAAGGAGAAGTTCCGAAAAAGAATAATAATTGGAATTATTTTAATTATTGCAGGAAATTATATTATAATTTTTTGGTGAATAAAAGACTATCGGGTTCATATTATGAGTAATAAGGGCTATGAGTTCTTAGAACATATATCAGATGTCCAAGTAAGAAGTTGGGGTCCAAATTTAAAAGAAGCCTTTTCACAAGCTGCATTAGGTTTATTTGATACAATCACAGAGATTAAAAATGTAGAAATGAAATTATCAAAATCAATAAAAATCACATCTGAAGATAAGGAATCGTTATTATTCGATTTTTTAACCGAATTATTATATCTTTTTGATACAGAAGATTTAGTATTTTCTTATATTGAAGTGTTGAAAATTAAAAAAGAAACCGGAAATTTCTCGCTAGAAGCGAGCTTGAAGGGGGATATTTACGATCCGGAAAAGCATTCAATCGGTACAGAAGTTAAAGCAATAACTTATTCATATATGAAGATTGAAGAATTACAAGAAAAAGTAGTAATTGAAGTAATTTTTGATATCTAAATCTAACCTTTTACTACACCTAAAGGCACTAAACGCGCAATTTTTTTAATAATTTTTAAATCGTGGCTAACTTGAACGACTTGGTCAATATTTTTATAAGCTCCAGGAGCTTCTTCTGCTAATACTTGCATTGAGGCCGCCT
>JAHQWX010000176.1 GCA_029856375.1 Promethearchaeia archaeon
CAAAAGGAAATGTAATTTCAGTTTTGGACCAAGACATTAAGATCGCTAAAGCAAACGATTGGTTCGTTTTAATTCATCCTTCTAACACGGAACCAATTGTTAGAATAATTAGCGAAGCGAGATCTGAGAATTTAGCCGAAAATCTCGTTTTAGAAATCTCACAAATCGTCCAAAATCTATCGACTGCCCAGTTAAACTAAATTAGAAAAGTTTATTTTCGGTACAGTATTGTTTAAACCATTATTATTTAGTCTTTTTTGATAAGAATTAGCAAAACTGAAAACTAATGCCGAAGAAATGCGAATGTGCATCCTGTTACTTTGAATTTGAAGTTGAAGACGATGTAATCGAAGGAGAAGTGATTCCTTGTCCAGATTGTGCAGCTGATTTAGAGATCGTCGAAATTTCCGGCAGTACAGTAAAAACTCAAGTAGCTGAGATTTCTGAAGAAGATTGGGGAGAATAGTTCCATTCCTTTTTTCTTTTAATAGTTATGGTACAATTATCATGGTAATATTATTCCAAAATTCCTCAAAATTATCTCTCTACTAATTTTTTCTTCAATATTCAATTCAAGCCAAATAATAAAAATGAGATTTGGATAAATTTTTTCTATTAGAGAATTTAAAAACCAAGAATTTGTATATTTTTCAGCAAATTATTATATTTTTTTAAATCAAGCAGATCTTAAATTTAATATTATAAAAATTAATTTTGGTTAATTAGAATAAATATTTTATTTTAAAACATGCTTTAATACAAAATCATTTCATAATTATTAGACAAATCTAAATATTTAAATATTACTTTTGATATTATATTAATTGAATTTCTGAAATTACTTTATTTTTTTAATTTTAAGATATTTGAATATATTTTAATATAATAATATGGTTCTGATGGTTTGCCAATTATATTGGATTTCTTATATTCTTTTTACATTTGATTTAATTTTAGGGATAGTTGTTATTTTAAAACTTAGTAAAGATTATCAAGAACAAAAAAAGAGATCTAGGACTGGAGTAATACTCAATACTGTTTTTTACGAGTTATTTATTTGTATCTTGTACTTTGTGTGCTGGTGTGATTTTTGGATAATTAATTTAATCCCGATTTTTTCAATTGCGTTATTCATAATCGGTATTATAGTACTATTGATTGGAGTAATTCCCTTTGTTATATCTCTTAAAGAATTTAAGTCTTTTAAAAGAGCCGTGGGTTTAGATGCAAATGAATTAATAACAACCGGAATATATAGTAGGAGTAGAAATCCTCAAATTGTATCTTGGGGGATTGCTCAATTTGGATTTGCTATAATGGGTCATTCAGTTTTTGCATTTATTATGTGTATTTTTTGGATTATTATTAATCATCCTTATCTCTTAATGGAAGAAAAGCATTTAAAAAATGTTTTTGGCGAAAAATATCGAGAATATTGTAAAAATACACCAAGATATTTTAGAATTAAGAAAAAATAAAAAAATCAAAATAGAATTAAGGTAATTATCAAATGGAATTTTTCCCAACTTTGAGTCTAGGATGGCTGAATGGATGGATTTTCCTCGCAATTTTTTTAGGAATATTTGGAATTTTTGTGAAGTGGTGCCCCAAAGAAGTAGTCGCGAGATTGTACGACGAAGAAGGTTGGACTAAATTTCAAAAGAGAGCTACTACCGCAGCCAAAATTTTTGGGGCAGTTCATTTCATTCTGCTTATATTTACGCCAATAAATTTTGGTACGATAGAATTTATCGTGGGATTGATTCTTTTTATTTTTGGGACAGTTGGTATGTCTATCGCTATTATTAATTTTAAAAACGCTCCTGTCAATAAACCCATAACCATTGGATTATACAAAATCTCTAGAAATCCTCAAATTGTTTCCCTTTATGTTGTATCGTTAGGGACCTCGTTTATTGTTAATTCGGGTATTGCGTTGTTAGTTGTTTTGGCCTCCGTATTATGTTCACATTTTCGGATTCTCGGGGAAGAAAGGAGGTTGACGGAGCAGTATGGTGAATCTTATGAGGAATACAAGAAAAAAGTACCACGTTATTTTCTATTCTTTTGATATATAAGAAATTAAATTAAACAAAAAAATGATAGAGCCATTATTTGTGAAATTATTTTTAATAATTGAGCTTATACTTTTTCTATTTGGTATGATGGTTCCAATCGTAGCCCTTAAAAAGAGAGGATTGAATCCTCACGGAACGCACGAGGGGGCATCCTTACTGACTAGACTCACTTCAGTATCTACGATTCTTTGGCTTTTTTACCTCTTATTATTTATAATTATAGGAGATGTAGTAAAAAATTATTCATTAATCACTTTTCTCGCATTTGATTTTTTTCTCTTGCTCGGTATGGTTATTAGCGTCTTAGCTTTAGTAATAGATTTATTTGGGACAAAAGACCTCGGATTAAATTTCAGAATTGAGCTTCCCAAGGAGGAAACAGAGCTCGTAACTTCAGGATTATATGCAATTGTGAGAAATCCAATTGTTTTAGGAGTATTTTTACTTTTAATTGGTAATTTTCTCATGATTCCTACTTTACTCAATCTTTTCATCATCATCTTTAATTTTATAACATTTGACTCTAAGGTAAGGGACGAGGAGAAATTTCTATTGACGATGTTCGGCGAAAAATACGATGTATATCGGAGTAAGGTTGGAAAATATTTCCCATTTTGCTATAGAAAGCATAAAAATAAATTAAAATAAGGAAATGGTAAAAAAATGGATGAACCAGTAGATTATGGTAATTGGGTTCCAAAGAATCTGCTTTATTCGGCAATAGTATTAATAATTATATTGATTATATTCTCTCTATTTCCATTGCTTTTAATTCTTCGAATAATTCTTTGGGTACTCTCAGTGGTACTACTATTTGCTTGTTGTTACCTCTTCTTATTATATTATCATTTTACAGTAAATAATAAAGAATTACAATATAAGATCTGGGACTTTGTTGTCCAAAAATTACCATGGAATGGAAAAGGTAAAGTATTAGATGTTGGAACTGGAGCTGGAGCGCTTGCAATTAGAGTTGCAAAACATTATCCTCACTCAAAAATTTATGGAATTGATTCTTGGGGGAAAATGTGGAATTATTCAAAACGAATGTGCGAAAAAAACGCAGAAATAGAAGGTGTTTCTAGTAGAACTAGTTTTCAAAAAACCTCAGCTCGCAAATTACCATTTAACGATGAAGAGTTTGACGCAATTGTAAGTAATTTCGTTTTCCACGAAGTGAGAAACACAAAAGATAAAACTAAAGCGATAAAAGAGGCTTTCAGGGTGTTGAAAAAAGGAGGTTCTTTCGCGCTTCAAGATATCTTTAAAAAAAAAAGAAAATTTGGGACAATTGAAACATTGATTAGCAATTTTAAAAAATGGGGCGTTGAAGAAGTCAATTACGAATATATTATTGATGAAATAGAATTTCCTAAAATATTAAGGGCAGAATTTAGTTCAGCAATTTTATTTTATGGAATTAAATAATTAAAAGTTAAGAAAAGGCAAGAACATGTCGGTATTATGGATAATTAAAATTGTATCAATATCATGTCTCTACTTATTTGTTTTCATGTATAGTTTTTTCATAAGAAATCGGGAAAAATATGCTAAATATCTAGAAAATTTTTCTCTAAACCTTCTTTTAGTGATTGGTTATAATATTTTATGCTATATTCCTGTGATTCTTCCTTCAGATCCGTACATTATTTTAAAACCATCTATTTTCGATGATATTTTTGTATTACTTTGGAATATCTTCTTAGGTTTTGGTATCCTCATTTTTGCGATTTCTTTTTGGATTCCAACATTAAAAATGCGAAAGGTTCTTGGGGCACAGGATACTGAAGGAAAATTGTTAACGAATGGAATATATTCTTTTTGTAGGCATCCAATTTATTTGGGGATCTCGCTTATTATTCTCGGTATTGCTTTAATTTTAAATAATTTCGATGGATTAATTCTATATCCACTCTTACTATTAGTAAATTTATTTACTGGTAAGATTGAGGAGATATACGACATTGGACCACGATTTAAGGACGAATACCCCCAATATAAAGGACATACTAGAATGTTTGGACCTATTTGGTTTTGGACGATCTTAGTCGGTCTAATCTGTTTCCCATTTATAATAGCTTCATTTTTTTTGTAATAAGGGATGTGAAATAATATAATTAGAATGGTATCAATAATCCATAGTGTTAGTGGAATCACCTTATATTCTCAAGTATTTGATAGCTTTTGCAAGAAATTCGACGAAAATTTTGACTATGAGATAATTGGAAGCTTTATTTCAGCGATAAAAGTGTTCTCTCACGAATTTGGGCAAGATGAGATCAAGCAAATTGAAATGAGCACCCTAAAATTCCTAATGTACGAAAAAAAGGATTTAATAATATTTTTTTTGTTAGACGCGAATGACCAAAATGATAGCTACAAAAAAAGCTTGATAATAACATTGAATACCTTCTTAAAATTGTTTTCTGAAGAAATTTCTAAGAATTATAATCAAATTAATCTCTTTTACAAATTTACTCCAATATTAAGAGAAATTTTAAGAATTCCTCCAGAAAAAATTGAAGTATCTTGCTTGAATTGCCCATTCGGGCAAAAAGAAAATTGCTTGTTTTGGCAAGTTAGAGAGAAGATAGCAAAAATGAGAAAAAGAAATATATAACAATTTTTACGAGAATATCAATTCTTTATCAATACTATTTTATTTACCAAAGTTCAATTTATACTCAAAAACTGATTTTGAAATTGGGCGGATAGATACATGAAAAATCTTGTAAATAAAAATTGCTTGATAACTGGGGCGTCGCATGGTATAGGGCGCTCGCTAGCAATCCTTTTAGCGAAGGAAGGCGCAAACATTTATATAACAGATATCGATATGGAAAACCTGAATAAAACTAAAGACGAAATTGAAAGAATTGGTGCTAAGGTCGTTAGTTCTAAATGCGATATTTCCAAGATCGAAGATTTTGAGAAACTTGCGGAAGATTTTAATAAGGAATTAGGAGATGTGGACATTTTAATAAACAACGCAGGAATTAGTGGCGGTGCTTTTATTGATGAGCTTG
>JAHQWX010000177.1 GCA_029856375.1 Promethearchaeia archaeon
CACTGTTTCTGGTAGAGAATTATCAGGAATTAAAAAAAAATTTACTCAATCCGGTACAGAAGCGGGAAACCTTGCTAAAATGGCTGTTGGAGGAAAACAAGGAAAACCGGGTACCTACGACCTAATTATGAGTCCCACCGTCGGGGCTAATGTATTAGAGTTCGTGCCGATTGGTGCTAATCCTATTTTCTTAATTGGTAGAATGAGCTGTCTTCGAAAAAAAATGAATCAACAGGTCGCACCAGAGATTTTAACTATTAACGATAACGCCCTCATTCCCGAAGGTCTCAATAGCAGGCCATTTGATTTTGAAGGAACGCCATCTCGCGTAACTCCATTAATAAAAAATGGCGTTTTTCTTGGAATGATTCACAACACTTCGACAGCGAAAATCTGGAAGTTATTGAAACTTAAATTCAGAACAAAAACTACTGGAAATTCTTATCTTGGTGCAGTTATCGGAGAAGATTTCGGGCCTAAACTTTTAGCGCCAATTCCTTCGAACTTTGTTTACGAACCGGGAAACTATTCGTTTGACGAGATTGTAGCTGAATCAAAGAAGCCTACAATTTATTTAACGAGTAATTGGTATACGAGATTTACCAACTATGTCGAAGGGAACTTCAGCACAATTCCAAGAGATGGTATTTTTCTCATCGAAAACGGCGAAATAAAAAGACCGCTAAGAAAAATCAGGCTAACTGACGACCTCCCGGGAATGCTCAAACGAATTTCGGCAATCGGTAAAGATGTTAAACAAATAAAATGGTGGGAAGTTCAATTTCCAACGTTTATCCCAACAATAAAAGTCTCAGATTGTAAATTCACTGCTGCAACTGAATGAATAAATTAATATTGTTTTTATTTAACTTTTACTACCTCAAATATATGACTATTCCAGGGTGCTAAACCTATAAATAATCCGAAATTGGAAAGATTCTCGCCATTATATGTGTAGCTTTTATCGTTTAATACATCGTTAAAAATCCAATCGTCAGAACCGAATTCAATATCGCTAATAACGACGTGTCCTTGAGCAGGATTAGCACTGAAATTAACCACTATAAGTTGGCGCCGCTCGGTTGTCCACCATTGATAAGCAATTAAATTCTTGTAAGAATCGTTTCCAACCGATTTCACTTCGCAGAGCCTCCACTTTCCACTTTTCAATTCTTTTGCTGGCGCAACCTCGAGAAGCTTTCTATAGAAGATTAAAAGCCCCGGATTATCGTGTTCGATAGTTCTTCTTCCTAATTGGACGGGTAATTTAATCATGTAACCCGTCAATTGACCTTCGTGGAGAAGTCCAGCGCCTGGCAGGGTTAGCGTAAGAAGTGCCCCTGCGCGACTTTTCCAATCCCCAAACACTTCTCCCGCTCTTTTTTCGTCGTGATTTTCGATAAATCGTAACAACTTAATCTGATAAAGCCAATCAGCTTGTAAGTGCGCGCGAATGCTCTCAGCGTTCTCGTATAACATCCGGTCATAGAGCGTCTTATCGTAACAAAAATTAAATCCCTGCTTCTGCAATTCCCATTCCATGTCCCAATACACTTCGGCGATAAATAGAAATTCAGGATATTTCGCTCTTACTTTTGATATCACCTCAACCCAAAACTCATTCGTCGGAGGCGTCCCTGCTCTATCTCCCCAAGTTTTCTTAAAAACTTCGTTGGTAACAAGCATGGCCATGTCGCAACGAGCGCCATCGCACATTTCTGCGATATTAAGTAGAGTGTTTACCGCCTTCTCTCTGGCGTTAGATGAAAAAGCGTTAATCTGGACGGTATCCGTCCACGGGAGAAAATATGGATCGCGACCGTGAGCGAATATCGAATTCCCAACCTTAAAAAAATTGTCTGGAGCATTTTTTAAATCTGCTTCCGTTCCTCGAATAAAGACATCCGAAGTTTCTAAAGTCCAAAGATGGTCAACAGCAACATGATTTGGAACATAATCTAAAATTAAGCGAACATCGCGCTTTAATAATTGCCTTCGGAACTCCCGAAGACCCTCTCTCCCACCTATATTGTTATCTACATGATAATAAAAGACCGAATATGGCGACCCAATTACATCATCCTGCGAATAAACTCCTAAAGCGTTTTCGTATTCGATTTGCAAGTCCGGATGATCGGTTGCGATCTCTTTACTTTTCAGGCTCCTTTCCCATACCCCCATAAGCCACATCGCGTCAAAGAGTTTTAATTCTTCGTTAAATATTTCCTTTGGAACATTTGCGAGAGTAATTTTTTCGTTATATCTGCTCGAAAGATATTGAAGCCATGGCCAAGTGTTTATTTCATAAATTTTGGGGTGTTCGAACCATTTAATTTCTTCCATACTCATAATTGAACCATGCAATAATTTAAATATACTTTGAAATATTTAAAAATTCTTAAATCGAAAGGAATATATGAATGCTGAAAAAGATACCCCACAATACGAGTTTAAATCCCACTATTTCTGGATTTTTTTATTTTTCTACTTGATTGAAGGAATGCACCAAACATTATTGCCAATCGTATTGCCCGTTTATCTAGCGGATTTATTTGGGGGATACGATATTGCGTTATTTACAATCATTATATCTTCGGCTTCAATTCCATGGGCGCTAAAATTCTTAGTAGGAATAATAAACGATAAGTGGGATTCTAAAAGATTTGGACGGAGGTTTCCTTTCATCATTATTTTTGGATCGTGGTCGGGTATTTGGTGGATAATTATGGCCTTAACCTTACCTGCTGACGAATCTATCTATTTTTATTGTGTATTCACCACAATAATTAACAACATTGGTTTTGCCGTTGCTGACACTGCATTAGATGGATTAATCTTAGATGTTACCCCCAAGGACAAATTAGGGAAAGTACAAGGCTATACTTGGACCTTTCTATTACTAGGAGGAGGAGTGGCAGGCGTGTTATTCTTTTTATTATATGGATTTTTATTCACTACCACTCTTCCGGTAATGTTCATAATAATAGGAATTTCGTCATTCGTTTGTTGTATTTTTCCTTTTTTTGTTAAGGAGTCAAAAATAGAAAAAGATGTTGATATTTTCAATGATTTCAAGTTTCTCATTACAAAGCGCAAAAACTGGATAATGTTCTCGTATAGTTTTGTAGATAGAATTTCCGAAGTTATTATTTTTCAGATTTACGCGTATCTGATTTTAGTAAGTATGGGATTAATAGGAGTTGAAAAAGCAATTTTAAGTTTAATAGCAGGGCAAAGCATTGATTTATTCATCTGGTATGTTATATTTCTCGGGTCGAACGGGATTGGAACGATTATTGGGTCCATTATTACATCAAAAATCGCAGATAAAAGCAGAAAGAAAGCCGTATATTTCTCCTACATTTTTTATATTCCTTTCTGCATCGTATGCAATTGGTTTATTGGGATGATTTTAGGAATTTCTGGAGAAATCATATTCGGTATTGCATTTGGAGCCATTACCGTATCTGGACAAACAATTAGAGGAGATTATACGAGGAGAAACTTTCCGGATTTGAAAAGTACTTATTACGCGCTTTTAATTTCGTTTTCAAATTTAGGTTTAGCGTTCTCTGGTTTCTTATCAGCAGGTCTGATATCTTGGTTCGCAACCTTTACCACTGACTTCTATTTAATGCACTTTCTCTTGACTATAGCGTGTGCAATAATCTTAACATTGAGCTTTTTAATTTTCCTTTTGATTGATCCAAAAGATTACGAATTTGAGAGTCGCTTAGAACTCGTTAGCGATGAAAGCACAACGCAAACTGATAAAATAGCTTAAAATAATTAGCATGAAATTAAAAGGCTTTGACATTAATGTTGTAATACTACTAATAATAGTCGTCTTAAGCGTTATTATTTTAATCTTACCGCTTGATATTTTGGAGTTTTTATCACTAGAAGTTGTTGGAGAACCTCCTATTAACGGTCGGACTTGGCTCGAAGGCGTCGCAGAATTGGGGGGCGAACTCTCAATGAGGATGATTGCAATATTGGGTTTAATTATCGTTGCATTTGTCGTTCCTTATATAGTTAAAATCGAAAAGGAATCACTAAAAACCAGAGATGTTAGCAAGGGTGAAATAATCACATTTCTTACATCTACAATATTTTTTTTCGTAATAAATTTTTTAATTGGCTACAACTGGTGGGACCCAGACGCGTTTTTGGGCATGGGACCGTTGTTCTTTCCATCTATAATTAGTCTTGTTATTTTAGGTATAATTCCCGAAGTGTATCGCAAAATTTTCAAGTTTGAAAGGGCTGATTTTGCAGAATCTGCCAAAAGATTAAAATCGATTTCGATTTATATGATATTGATTGCGCTCGGTTACGGGGCAATTTCAGCAATTTGGCACTGCTGCTCGTTTTTTGAACCGAAAATGTATTTCTTTTTCTTTGTAATCAAAGGTGTTCAACTATGGGGAATGTGTAGTTTTTTCTTTAAGTGGGGTCTTAAGATGATGCTAAATGCCACCAAAGAATGGGCAGCATATTTAATTATTTCAATACTTTTTGGATTTTGCTACCCGTGGCATACTCTTGGATTTGCTTTTACTTTTACCATTTTTGGCTGCGCAATTTGCTATATAACGAGAAAAATGGATTCTTATTTTGGCGGTTTAATCTTGTTTTATTTCGCGTATATTTTCCACGCGGGGCTCCCCTGGCATGGTCCAGTTATTACCTTTGCGCTAATTTATCCTCTTTTATTAGCAATTGCAAGTATTTTGGCTTTCTTCAATTTAAAACCGATTTTAAATTTAAATCGTAATAAAGTATAAGCATAAATTTTTTTTACAATGCATTTTTAGATTAAATATCACTATAAAATACCAAAATCTGTGATTAATGAAAATATAGAAATATATTTGAAAGAGGTTTATAAAAAAAATGTCTTACGTAAACATAAAAGTGCCGGACGCGCTTAAAAAGAAAGTAATTGATCTTCTTAAGAGAATTATCGATACTCCTGACACGAAAATTAAGAAAGGAATGAACGAGGTCACGAAAGCGATTGAGCGAGGGATTGCGAAACTGGTTGTGATTGCTGAAGATGTCGATCCTCCAGAAGTTGTGTTTCACCTTCCAATGTTAGCT
>JAHQWX010000178.1 GCA_029856375.1 Promethearchaeia archaeon
GGATTAAACGATACCGCGGAACTTTATGTACATACCACTAATCCACTTAATAAAGACACAGATGGAGATGTTTTATCAGATTATTGGGAAGTACTTCATAAATTCAATCCAATAAATGAAGATGATTCTTTAGGGGATCCCGATAATGATGATATAATAAATCTCTACGAATATTTAAACGGAACAAATCCCTTGAGTAATGACACAGATGGAGATGGATACTTAGATGCATTTGAAATTCTAGTATTAAATACAAGTGCAACTGATCCAAATGATCCAAATATTTTTCCCTTATTCCCAGTCATAATCGTTGAAAGTGCATTGGGAATTTCCTTAATCATATTAATATATCTAGGAATAACTTGCCGAAAAGAAGGGATTAGTTATTTTGAAGGATTAAAAAAGCTAACACAGAAATTAATTAGTAAAATCGGGGGAAAAAGCAAAGAAAGTCCGTCTAGTAATCTTTCTTTAAAATCTAATGATAAACAAATAAATATCGAAAAAACTGAAAAAGGTGGATGAAAATAGTGAAGTCGTTAAAAGAAAAGTTTCCAAAAGAAGAATTGGGTGGAAAATTTGAAGCGCTTTTTAATCAAATTACTCCCTTGGAAATTCTTTTAATGAGCTTTCCTTTAATTATATCGATCTCGACATCTCAGAGATGGGGGCTTAATTCTTTTACTTTAGCGCTGCTAGGATTGATGATCCTTCTTATTTTTGGTATTTTATATTTGAGCGGAGTTAAGTGGAGAATTATCTATTTTATCACCCTTCTTGTTTTTGCAATCTATTTCAACTACATTATTGGCTGGCCTTGGAGATATGTAGAAGGGGCAGATAGAGATGACGCGATAAGGATTGGAGTGGAGGCGATATTAAATGGAACCTTTCCCTATTACGAGAGAACACCATTAGGACATACACCAACTCCGCTTCCTTTTACTTTCATATTATATCTTCCAATATATCTCTTAACTGGAGGGTATGTTACATACATGAATATTTACATTATAATTATTTTTTGTACATTTGTGTATTACGCTTTTTTAGATACTACAAAAGAGTATTTAATCCTTCCAATGATTTCATTCATAATATTAGCAGATTGGTATTTTCTAGAAATTACTATTGCTAGTGATCTAGTCAACTCAGGATTGCTATTATGCATGATTACTCTATTAATTCCTGATGAAATTCCGGAGCAAAAAAAGTTTTTAAAAGTAATAAATATTATTCCACAAGAACCAAAATCCCTAGATAATAAAGTTATTGTTTTCGCAATTCTGTTTGGATGCCTTCTCGCAACTCGAGTCTTGATCTGGATAGTAGGATTAATTGTCCTTTTGTATATTTTCAAGATTTATGGATTCAAGAACACGATTGTATTAGGATTAATAACAATCAGTGTATTTTTAATGATAATGCTTCCGTTTATGTTATGGGATTTCGATTATTTTTTTAATGTATGTCCCTTGGGCCAGAATTCAAATAAATTTATAAGCTGGAGAGATTCAATTCCAAACGATGGAACATTTCTTTATAATATAGGTGATTTTTTTCACAATTTAATATCAACAATTTTTAATTACGGCAGTCTAAATGGGATTTTAGTCACAGGATTCATATTATCGATCTCATTAATTCTCGGGATTTTAAAATTAGAAAATAAATTTCATTTATTTTTAATAATTGCGATTAGTTATGGGATATTCTTATTCTTTTTTAATTTTACAACGCAGTACGCGATTTTAAGAGATTATGTGAGTATTGGTGCAATTCCTTTAGTATTTTCACTATCATATATTGAGCTTCCACGCTTAGATGATTCAAAGAAAAGGCTCTATGAGAGATTAAAAGCAAAAATTATCAAGAAATGCGCAACTCCATAATAATGAATTTATTCTTTAAATTGTCTTTTGTATGTTTATCTCATCAAATAAGTAAATAGGTCTATTTCCTGGAGAGTATAATTGAAGTTCGATTTCTTCACTTACACTTCCAGAGATTATTGAAAATGTAAAATTAAAGAATGTGTAATCTGGAGAATCGTAATTGTCAATGGTATAAACATTTTCCTTGGATATTAATATATCGTTGGCATCGTAATAATTAATATAAAACCTAATCCTTGCAGGAAAATCCTGTCCAGTGTATTTTATATATTTTAGATTTCCTGAAAGGTAATAATCATATTGAGTCTCTAAATCTTCAATTCTCTTACTTTTACAGTAGCCATAATTACCAACATGAGTCTTATTGAAAATGAGCGAATATTCTCCCTTAAAAGGGGAAAGGGTAGTACGATACAAAGTTCCATGCGTTTCTTCTTGTATTAAAAACCATTCATCATAATCATACTCAAAACCAGAATTCCAAAGGTAATTATAATTATTTCTAAAATAAAACAAGAATGTATTATATGTTGCATTAGAATAGGGTAATGCGTCTGTTTCATTCTTAAGTAATACAAATGAGTTATTATCCTCGTTCATAAGATTAACTAAATTTGGATAATTATAATCATCTAATAAGAAGTAATCTGTTTTATTGGTTGTATATCGTTCTAAATATGTATTCTTCGCAAATCGGAGATCCATTAATTTAGTGCCTAAATATATATGAGACAAGAAGCGATGGTAAGATATAGAGTTTAGATGATAGTAGAGTGAATCATCAAAATAATTAATCAACTCGCTTGGGTCAAGTACTGATCTATCGTTCAAAATTGGATGGTAATATATTGGTGTGTATATATTATCTGGTGGAACGCAATATATTGAATTGGTGGAAGTATTATCTCTTAACCAATAATAAATTTTTAATTGACTCTCGGGGATGTACTCATAATGAGTGAATAAATTATATCCCGCAGCTATATGTAATGATGTAAAAGTTATCGTTATAGATAAGAAGGAAAATTGGAAGATATTTTTATATCTTTTGAACTTTGAGTTGTTTTGGTTTAATTTTTTCTTCATAATTTTTATGAGATAACAAAAACTATAAGGGATAATAAATAGAAACGATAAATCAATAAAGAAGAAGTATCTATAATATAGATAGGGAATCGTTGAATATAAGTACCAGACGGGTAAGAAGATACAAATTATGATTAAGCCAATTTGGAAAATCCAATAAAAGAAGAATAACTCGCCCATTTTCTCATGAAGTTGGTCAGGTTTAGTGAAATTTTGAGTCTCTCCTTTATTGAAATTAGGTGAATTTCTCCTATTTTTAATGTGAGGTATTAAAAAGACAATAGAGAAGACACTCATAACCAGAATATGAGGTCCCATTAATTCTCCAAACCAGGCGAAAAGTGTTGGAGGTTGCGATCTAATTTCGTAATCAACCATCATTGCTTGCATTTTTGAATAGAAATCTATAAATCTTGCGAAATATGAAGGTTTAAAAATAAGCTCGGTGAAAAATAGGACTGCGCCCCCTACTATTATTATTATAATAGCCAAAAAAGTGGTTAAATACGCCCATTTTTTATTTTTAATTCTTGCCAGTAAATCTATCCTTGCTTCTCTGTTGATATTTCTTAGAATAAATAGTATTAAATATGTTAACAAAATACCTAGGAGAAATAGCAAAGTTGATATCGAATGTAAAAGATATTGAAAAAATAAGCAAATTCCAGCTAGTAGAATCGAGCGTTTTTCTTTTATAAATAAAACATCAATTGTAAGGATTCCTAATATTGCTGCAATACTCGTTGGTAATGCGTAGAAAAGCCAATTCATCAAGAAATACGAGGAGGAGAGTAATATAATGGAGATATAGTTATATTTTTTATTAATCTTGTGCGAAAAATCGATTATAAAGAGTATAAATATTACATAATTTAACAGGGGTACATAAAACTTGACAACTAATTCCCAGCATTTAATATCACCGAGGATCATAGAGGTTAAATAAAAATTATAAAAATTTGTGTAAAATGCAGATCCAAGGTACCATTCAATGCGATCTTCGTTCAATAGTATATCGGGATTGTATTTAGCCAAATCTAAGGCCCATTCGCTGTATCTCCAAATATCTTCGTTTGGAATAAATGGGAAAATTATCAAGAGAACTATAAATAAGATTAAAACCAATCCTGATACAATTATTGTTATTAAATAATTATCTCGTAGGTTTTTAACTAGATTTTCTTGCTCTTTAATCTCATCAATTATTCTAAAAATAACTATGTATTTATTTAGGAACTTTCCATTCCAAATATTTAATATAAAGGCTAATAGAAAGAACAAAATATCTATAGAAATCAATAAGAAAATGGTAAGCATTTGAAGAAGTGAGAGTATTAGAGTTATAATAGAAGAAAAACATAAACCCAAAACAACTACATATATGATATGGTTTAGGATTGAGTAATTCAGTATTTTCTCTTTTTTTCTAACAAAGCATAGCTGGAATATTGTTTCACCGGGTAAAATAAGTATAATCAAATAAAAAATGTAAAGTAAATTCATATTTTCCGTTGTTTTCTTAGTTATCTGTTTGATTTAGATAATATTGTATATATGAAATTCGATAAAAATATTTATTTATTTAATTTTACTAAAAATTCGTAGATGTAGAGTTAGGTAATTAAGACTTCAATTTCTTGAATAAATTTTCTCATTATATCGCTCCATGTATATTTATCTCTAATTTTTTTTAATCCATTATTGCCTAATCTATCGCGAAGGGTTTTGTCCTCAATTAATTGAATTAGCTTATTAGCTATAAAATCAGGATTATTCACATTTTTTATTTCAATTCCTACATCATCATTACTTAATAGGTCGGAAGATATTGAGGAGGTTATAAATGGAATTTTACACGCTGAATATTCAAGACATTTTACAGGAATTATATATTTAAATAAATTTGATCTAGATAATCGCCCGATACCTATGTCGCAATTGTTAACGTAATAGGGCATTTTTATGTGAGGAATAGGAGTCAATAGATGTATTTTCTCAAAAAAATCGTGCTTTTTTGAATAATTTACGATTTCATTTTTATACGGTCCCTCTCCAAATATTAAAACATGAGTATTTTTATTAATTTTTAATAAATTCCGCAA
>JAHQWX010000179.1 GCA_029856375.1 Promethearchaeia archaeon
GGGGATGAAGTTATAGTGTCAGATTATACTTTTGTTGCATCTGGCTCGGCCGTCGTCGCAACTAACGCGGTTCCCATATTCTGCGACATCGATCCAGAAACTTTAGTGATGGATGTGAATAAAGTGGAGGAATTAATCACTGTAAGAACTAAAGCAATTGTTCCCGTTCATTTAGGAGGTAATCCTGTGGAGATGGATCGGCTGATGGAAATCGCTGAAAAACGCGATTTGAAGGTGGTAGAAGATTGCGCTCACGCCCACGGGAGTCGTTATAAGGGAAAGAGACTAGGAAATTGGGGCCACGCAGGAACTTTCAGCTTCCAAGCGTCTAAAGTTTTAACTGCCGGGGAAGGCGGGGCGATAATCGCGAACGATGTCGATCTTGCCGATTTAATGTACTCAATTAGCGACTGCGGGAGAAATAAAAACGAATATTTCTATGATCACTTTCGGTATGGAACGAACTATAGAATGAGCGAGTATCAAGGAGCAATTTTACGTACACAACTGAAAAAATTCCCCGAACAACACAAATTGAGGAACGAGCACGCAAAATACTTTATGGAAAAATTGAACGCGATTGATGGGATTCGCGTAATGAAATCCACTCCAGGCACCGACGAGTTGGGGTGGTATGTGTACCCGATCGTATTTGAGCCGGAAAAATTCGGAGGAATGACAAAAGCAGAGTTTTACAAAAAGCTAAACGACAACGGCATCCCGACTGACGATTGTTATCCTCCATTACACGGCTTAGATTGCTTTAAAAATGTTGATTTAAGAAAAGGAATGGATTATAGTAATGCTAACTGGGGTGGAATGAAAAGCGATGATAGAAATTTCCCAGTAGTCTCAGATATTTTTTCGAGAAGCGTAGAGTTCCCACACGAGATGCTTTTAGCGTCGAAGGATCAGCTTGACTGGGTTGTTGAATTTATCAAGTCTTTGAAAAATTAAATTTATATTATAAAAGCTTTACAATAACATTATAAGAGTACTTAAGTATCTGAATAATGGATTTGAACGAATATGACCGAAGAAAAACACGAATCTTTAATGTTAAAGTGGAACGAAGAAGCGGGACAATTCCAACCGGTTAAATCCGACGAGGAAATGAACGATGGTATCTTTATGGATCTCAATGTAGAAAAAAAGAGGTGGAAGTACTTCTATATCGACGGTGCGTCGTTAATTTCGCGTCGAACTGCTCTCAGAAGCGCAAACGGAATTGCAAAAACTGGATATGTCCATCCTGACGACAATGTTAGGTACGGTGCGAATTGTGCTTTAAAACAAGATAAAGATCCTCACGAAGACATGCCCGATAACCTCAGAGTAGCACAACGTAAGTGGTACAAAGGAGAATATAAGCAATATTAACTCCTTTTTTTTAATTTCCTTTCTTTCATGGAGCTTTTAAGCAAAATTACGACCTTCTTAATCTCATTCCTAGAAATATCATTATTACACCAAAAATAGCAATAATGTGAGAAATTAAGCCTTGAACGACTGGATCCGTTTCTCCTGCTAATGAAGGGATTATAAAACCTACTATTTGCACCAACCAACCCAAAGCAGTTAGAATCGCTGATTTTCTTACCACTCCGCTCGATTTTATAGCAACTCGAAAATATATCGAAAGAAAACCAGCGATCATTAAAAGCAATCCCACCGCAATAAATATAGTAACGAATGTTATCGTATCTGGAACTATTATCCCTATTGGAAATATAATTAACATTATAATGCCAATCACTGTTAGATATGGTCTTTTCCAATTAAGAAAATATTTTTCTATAACAAATATGAGTGGGATTAAGCTTGGGATAAGTAACACAATTGTAATTACCGTTTGTACCGGAATAACTGTTGTTAAAGCCCCGAGCTGAAGAATAAATCCCTCCTCCTTAGGTGGATAAATAGAAAAGTGTATATCAATTTCCGTTTGAAGGTAATTTATTAAGGAAAACAAGAAAAATAAGAAATACGCAAGGAAATACTTCTGAGACACCTCTAGCTTATTCTTACGAGCATTTCTGTAATTAATTATGGCGTTTATTAAGAATACTACAAAAAATCCGATAAGAACCATTCTAATGAAAAAATCAATTATATCCCACATCTTTATTAGTCTCCCAAAAAAGTTATATTAGTAATACTAATTCAACTTAAATAGATTTTGCACTTTCTTTCTCTTTTTTTTGCCTTTTATCCAAGTCTATTTCGCGCAAATAATAATAAATTAGAATTCAAACGCTCCTAATTTTTAGACCTTTTCAATCTTTCCCGATTCTGCGGACTTGTACATAGCCTCAACGATGTTTAAAATCGTTAATCCATACCTTCCATCCGTTAAGGAATCATTTCCAGATTCTATGCATTCTACAAAATGCTTAATTTCCTGGGGATATCCAAAAGTCCAACCTTCCTCTGGGACTGGGAACGTCCATCCCTTAGTTGAGCCCGCTTTTTCTACGGCGTAGCCATAACCTTTCTCCGAATATGTTTTAATTGGTGTCATCCTAGTTGGATTCACTGTAATTTCTCCTTCTGTACCGTACAATTCGAATAGCATTTGATACCCTCCGGGCGCGCACCACGACTCTTCGATCACAACTTGCGCTCCGCTCGCGAAATATAATACTCCTACGGCGTTATCTTCGACTTCGCACTTTCCGAATTTCCCCCTATCTGGCATAGTAGTCGTTGTTTGACAGAATACCTTTTCAACATCGGTATCTAAATACCACACTAAGCACGCGATATCGTGTATCCCCAGGTCTAATAGGGCTCCGCCCCCAGCTTTGTCTGTCTTGTAAAACCACTCGGAATGCGGGCCGCTATGGTGCTCTTTTCCGCGCCCCATATAAATCTCTCCTAATCCTCCCTCTTCTATTATTTTTTTTACTTTCGAGAAAGAAGGCGCGTACATGTTGTTTTCGCAGTAAAAAACCTTCTTTTTAGCTTTCCTTGCGGCCATAAGCATCTTTTTGCCCTCGTCTACCGTTCTTGCGAGCGGTTTCTCTACTAAAATGTGCTTACCAGAGTTCACTACCTCTATGGCAACACCCTTATGCAAGTAATTAGGAAGGCATAGAGAGACGACATCTAAATCTAATTCCAGCATTTTCTTGTAATCTTTGTACGGATTTCCGGGTACATTGTATTTTTTCATGAGTTCCTTCGCTTCATCGCTTAATAACGAAGAAATCGCCGAGATTTCGACATTTGGCAACAGGCTATACCCATAACAGTGATGTTCGGCTATAAAACCGGATCCTATCACGCCAACCTTTATTTTTTCCACGGTTTTTCCCTCTAATCAAGATTAAAATATTTCTTGCGATTTATTAATATTTTAATCCAATTGTTTATTATTTTTTGCACGTAAATCAAAATTAAAGACTATAAGTGGTCAGAGAAAATGGTTGAGAAAAGATTTATTGTCGAAATTGGAATGGGCGTCGATCAACACGGACACGAGGACGATTGCACGAAAGCCGCCCAAAAAGCCATCAAAAACGCGATCTCGCACAACTCGCTTCCCGGGTTGTTAGAAATATGCGGATTAAAGAAACCTGAAGATTTAATTAAGATGAAAGTTCACGTGAAAATTGGCGCTCCCTACCCAGATAAAATAAACCAAAAAAAAGCGCTTAAAGCCATTCCTTTTGGGCAGAAATCGATTGAGGTCGTTGAAGGAGGCTTAATTGCTAAGGGAGTAATGATAAAGGAGTTGGGAGATAATTCGGATAAAATCATTGTTTGTAATGCAGCGGTGACCGTATCAGTAGATTATTAATTATTTATTTAAAATCACGAGCATTAAGAGATATTATGGTAAAAGAGGTCGATTGGTCAAAATACATCTTAATGGATCCAAAAAAAGTAGATGTACTACTAAATAGATTTGGGGTAAAAAAGATTTTTGGCATGAACGTGATGTTGGTAAGAGGTCCCTATGGCTTTAGAAAGTTAGATTACGAGTTTGCCAAAAATGATATTAACATAAAAGAAGTATTGGATAGGATAGAAGAGTCCCATGTCAATGTCTTAGGATTAACAATTAAAGATACGGACGGAGCTTGTTTGTGGGATACAAAGGTCGGATGGAATCCCACTGAAAGGGACCTGTTAGGAGAATTCTGTGACGCCGGGAAGGAACGAAACATAAAAATTATGGCGGTGCTCACGGCAATGAACGACGCGTACCAGGGGTATCTTCATCCCGAAAGAGTAAGCGTACACGGGAAAAACGGTAAAAAACTCGGAAGGGAGTATAAAAAAGGCGATATTTCTACTCACGACGATGGAGAAATGAGAATTGATTTACCAAATGGTGTGTCTCTTGAAGAATATCAGAAAAAAATACCCTTCCTGACGGATAAAATTGACGAAAAAGTAGGCTCTTCTCGTGGCGCGCGAGGGCAGGGTTACATACCGCAGACGAGTTTTATGTGTCCAAATAGCAAACACACGGATTATCTACTAGAACTCACCAAGGAAGTTGTGAAGAGATACCCCATAATTGCGTTATTTCCTGATTATCTTAGATATGATGGTTCCTTTACAGATTTATGTGCCTGCGAACGATGCGTCTCGAAATTTCGAATTGAGTACGGAAAAGAACCGAAATTAATCAAAAGCGAACAATGGTACGACTTTAAAGCTGATACTATTGCTAATTTTGCTCAGCGGTTTCACGACACCGTTAAATCAATCAATCCCGATCTCATTACTGGATGGTTTCCTTTAACCGGACCTAAGAAATTTTTCTCAAGAAAGCGATTAGGCCAGGACTGGGAGAAATTATCGTCAATTCTCGACTTTAACATTCCAATGATTTATCCATATCTCGTAGGAACTCACGATGATGGTTTTTTTTGGGGTACACTTGCAGATTTGATGTATTGGTATTCGATAAGAAACATCAAAAGCCGAGGAAAAGATTTTGGGGACAAACCAGTTTTGGCGGTTACTAATTCTGTTGAGTGTAATGCAGAAGAAATGTTAAAAACATTGAGAACATTTGATTTTGGGTTGGGAATTGCT
>JAHQWX010000180.1 GCA_029856375.1 Promethearchaeia archaeon
AAATTAATTGGCATAAATGGAAATACAAAAACTTCTCACTTTTATTATGAT
This sequence comes from Promethearchaeia archaeon, assembly GCA_029856375.1. Lineage (GTDB taxonomy): Archaea > Asgardarchaeota > Lokiarchaeia > Sigyniarchaeales > SOKP01 > 6H3-1. The sequence continues at coordinate 52 of JAHQWX010000180.1, forward strand.
GGAGAAAAGGAAACAGTCAAAATTAGAACGAGATTGGGTTATACTATTGAAGGATCCCTTAATCATCAAGTCTTTGTGCGAACTCCTAAAGGTGAAGAAAAATGGATGAAATTATCAGAAATCTCTAAAAATGAATATTTAATAATTAATAGAAGAAATGATTTATGGGGTTCGAATCAAGAAATTATTTATCACCCCCCAAAATACGAAACTGGTACTCCAATATATCCGTATGGTGGAATTAAATACCCATTACCAGAAAAAATTGATGAGGATTTAGCATATTTAATCGGCCTGCTAATTGGAGATGGCACATTAACATATAAACAAAGTTTTACTTTTACAAACACTGATGATTATTTAATCAACTTATTTCATCAAATAATCAAGAGATTATTCAGTTATGAAGTCAAAACTAAAAAATCAAAAAAATCAGAGCATATCGTATCAAGTTTATATATTAGAGACTTCTTAAAATTTTTGGGTCTAGATTATGTAAAAGCACATAAAAAAGAGATCCCGAAAATAATATTGGTAGCACCTAAAAATATCGTAAAAGCCACTCTTCAAGGATTATTCGATACTGACGGTACTGCAGATAAGAGATATGGAAATGTATCATTTTCTACTACTTCACAAAAATTAGCAAATCAAGTACATATAATTCTTTTAAATTTTGGAATAATTAGTTCGTTTAAAACTAAGAATACTCCTAAAAGACTGCTTTATAATATAAATATTACCGGAAAGGATGCAATTCAATTTCACAATAAGATTGGCTTCCGTATACCAAGTAAGTCAAATAGATTTAAATATTCAAGCGCTATTCGAATGACAAATATTGATAGTATTCCTTATTTAAATGAGACTCTAAAAGAAATTCAAAAAAAAATAGTAGAAATAAGTATAATTATTCCTAAACACGATAAATTAAAATATAATAAAAAGATCGGGGGTATATTTCATTCGTTTATTCGACAAAACAGAAATATTGCATATAAAAAATTGCATGCTTTGATTGAATATTGTAAGAGGTATCAAATTGAATGTAAAAAATTGAAGAAAATTTACCAAAATAATCATTTTTACGATGAAATCGTTTATATAAGAGGTTCAAATTCAAAAATTTTTGATTTCAGTGTACCTAATGGTCATGCATTTGTGGGAAATGGAATTATAAACCATAATTCGACATACCTTCGACAAGTCGCCTTGATCTGCTTAATTGTCCAAATGGGAAGCTTTGTTCCCGCAAAATCTGCGGAAATCGGAATTATCGATCGTATCTTCACGAGAATTGGCGCTTCAGACGATTTAGCGAGAAGGTTAAGTACATTTATGATTGAAATGAACGAGACCGCTAAGATTCTTAACTACGCAACCTCTAAGAGCTTAGTTATAATTGATGAATTAGGAAGAGGAACTTCCTCTTCAGACGGTGGAGCGATAGCGATCGCTACATTAGAGAAGCTTCATTCAATGAAGGTTAAAACATTATTTTCTACTCATTTTCATCAGCTAACCGAAATAGAGTTACCAAGAGTGAAGAATTACCATTTAGATATATTAGAAGACGAGCAGCACAACATTACTTTCATTAGAAAGGTTCAAGATGGGAGTACCGATAAATCTTATGGTATTCATATTGCTCGTCTTGCGGGGATCCCAGAAGAATGCATTCAAAGAGCATTTGAAGTGCTGGAGCAGATCGAAGAAAACGATCCATTTAGGGAAACGGTAAGAAACGGAAATAACATGAGGAAATCTTTTGAAAAGCCTCAGACAAATCTCGTACAAAAACCTAAGAAAACGGTACAAACTACATTTTTTAAACCAATCGTAAAGGTAAACAATAATCTGACCAACGAATATAAGGAACTCGTTGAAATTATTAATGACATAGACATAAACAATGTCACGCCATTAGAGGCTTTAGAAAAGTTAAACGATTTGAAGAAAAAAATAGATAGTATCGACTCATAGGGTTAAGGAAGGTGCTTTCTGGTTGGGTCGAATTAAAAAAATAATCGATTTCGAAAAAATCGCAGCTGGAGAAGTTGTTGAGCGACCTGCTTCCGTCGTGAAAGAGTTGTTAGAGAATTCTATTGACGCAGAAGCTAAAAGCATCAAAATTATTGTTAAGAACGCCGGAAAGACTTTAATTCAAGTAATCGACGATGGGTACGGTATTGAGAGGGACGATGTAGAACTTGCTTTTGAGAGATATACGAGCGGTAAAATTGAAAAATTCGACGATCTGGATTCATTATCAACATTGGGATTTCGAGGCGAAGCCCTTAGCAGTATCGCTGTGGTTTCTCAAGTAGAATTAATAACGAGGATTGAAAAAGATGCCTTAGGAACTTCGATTATCGTCAATGACGGCGAAATAAAGGAGATTAAAAAAACCTCGGCACCTATTGGGACAAATATTAGCGTAAAAAACTTATTTTATAACATTCCAGCAAGAAGGAAGTTCCTTAAATCTGATAAAGTCGAATTAGGGCACATTACAGACATCATTACAAGATACGCATTGGCGTTTCCTCAAATTCACTTTCAATATCAGCATAATCAGCTTGATATTCTTAATTGCCCCTCTTCGGATTCTTTAAAGGACATGGTATTTCACATATATGGGAAAAAAACTGCTAGAAAAATGTATGAAATTGATTATTCGCACCCAAGCGCTCTATTTAAGCTTTCAGGATTATTGGGAGACCCGGATATTTCTAAAAAGAAGCGAGGAAGCTCAAGTTTATTCGTTAATAGAAGATATGTTATTTCAGATAGATTTTTTGAAGTTATTAACAGCGCGTATAAAGGATTTTTAATGATTGGGAGGTATCCATTCTTTATTTTAAATTTAGAAATTGAACCTTCAACGGTCGATTTTAATATTCACCCTAAAAAATTAACCATACGCTTCAATAACGAAAAAATTTCATTTCCATTCATTGAGAGCGCGTTAAGAGCGTTCTTAGAAGAGCAATTATTACCAAAAAAGCAAGAGGGGATTATTAAACCTTTAGTATCTTTTTCAGAAAAAGACCAAATTCTTGATAGCGAATTAACTTCTGAATATACGCAAGAAACTGAAGAAATTGAAGACTTTCACGACAATAATATGGTTGAGATACTTGCTTCCGATCAAATTCAACTAAAAGAGAAGATACAGACTCGATTAATTAAGCAAGAGTTGCAAGAAAACGAAAAACTGGGTAAAGCTACAAAAGTTCTCGCCAAAAAAGATTTGATAATTACTGATTCCTTGCCAATGATGCGTCTAATTTCTGATACAGGGCAATTAAGTAATAATACTTACATAATTTTTGAAAGCGAAGATGATGATGGCAATCCGGGTATATTGCTACTTGATCAACACGCCGCTTCTGAAAGAATAATGAAAGAAAGATATCTTAAACAGTACAATGAGGCTAAGATTGAAAAACAGCTGCTTATATCCCCCATAAAGCTAGATATTTCGCCTGCGGAGGTTTTTTTTCTAAGAGAGCACTTAAACGAGATAAATAAATTTGGATTCGACTTAGAAGATTTCGGGGGCAATACTTTCGTTTTGAGGGCAATTCCTGCAATTTTTCAGAAGATACCTAGATTGGATGTTGTCAAAGACATGATTGAAGAAATCGTGGAAATGGGCAAACAACAAAGTTTTTCTCAAGCAGAAGAAGATATCATTAATTATCTTGCGTGTCATAAGAGCATTAGGGGTGGAGATGTTTTAAGAGCGAAAGATATAAAAAATCTAGTGATTGATCTATCAAAATGTTCAGATCCAAAACATTGCGCTCATGGAAGACCTACTTTTAAGTTCATTTCCTTTAAAGAGTTAGATAAAATGTTTAAAAGAATAGCGTAAAAATTTCTAACTCAAATTTGTATTTATTCAATTTATTAACTTATCAAGACGATAGAAGAGAGGATAGGAAAGAGAAAAAAGATAAAAACTAAATCTTTGAAATTAAGCCTTTGAAACCATTATAGTCTCAACTCTTTGAACGCCCTCTATATTACTCCAAGCATCTTCGATTGGATCAGCGTTAACCAATTCATCTGAAAATTTTATCTGTAGCCTCAATTTCTCCAAACCGAAAGCTATTGGAATTTGCTCGTGCTTTAAATAGGAAGCACTTCCGGGGAGTCCATTTTTTAATTCATCTAATAATTTATTGAAATCTACATCTACTTCTTCCGGAGTGACCTCAATAATAGCGACATAATAATTAACCATTTTTTTATTCAACTCGAATTCTATTTTTCAATTTATTTTATTCACGGCCCAATAAAATCGCATTTGATACAAGTATAACTGTGGCCCGCTTCGCGGCATTTTTCGCAACGCCAAATTACAACATCTCCACAATTCGGGCAGGGGAATTTTATAGCGTTTTCATAGGGCGTTATTCTTCGACCGCAACATGCGCATTGTTCCATAGACATTAATTTTTTTACTCCATTACTATTTATTATTTTTAGATCGGTTTAGATGTGATATAGTCAATAACTTTAATTTTTTTCTTTTTGCAATATTTATATTTCTGAATTACTAATTTTATAATAAGAATTTAAAATAATCGTTGATGTAATCATGCCGGAAGACAAGGTAAAAAAATATTTCAGTTTAATCGAGGCATGGGTGTATTGTAATATTTGTAAAGACATGGTAAATCTTATCGTCGATAAAGACGAAATTAAAAACGGGCTCCAAACGGGAATTTATACGAAAGGACATCCTCACACCAATCCCAAACCCGATATAGACGATCCAGACGGAACACGCCCCCAGTTTCCAACACTCTTTGCGGAGTGGCCGCCTAGGGCAGGAGGAAAACCCGGCTGGCCTGGAACCCTTGAACCCTGCCCCGCTCCCGACAAGTGGGGCCATCTAATCATTGAACCGCCTCTAAAGGCATCCAGCAATGTTACCCTCGATATCAGCCCAACTAGAATTACTCTCAGCGAAAGCGTAACGATGAGT
>JAHQWX010000181.1 GCA_029856375.1 Promethearchaeia archaeon
GAAAAGCACAGCCGCAAGAAGAATCACCGCTCCCTTTCTCATTTTTGACCTCCGGTTTGAATTTGATCTGAACCGCAGGCCATATTGTACCATGAAAAGGAGTATGACTCAAGCTGAAGGTATATTGCTTTACATTGATAATATCAAAAGAAGTGGATATATTTTATTTGATGCGATATCAGATCCAAGCGTTAGAGGTGGAGAAACGCAATTCATGCTAGGATTAATAGCCCCTAATATAAATTATCTTGAATCGTTGAGAATTAAGAAGTTATTTGAAGAAATTTCAGAATTCGTAAAAAACAAAAATGATTGGGATATTAAACAATATTGGGAGAAAAGTATCGAGATTTTATCCTCGCCACCAGTATAAATCTCCTCTTTTAAAATCGAATTAAGACTCGATTCTACACTCTCTGAAAGGATTAGATTTATCTTGAAAATTTATAAACTTATAGAATCAATAAATATTTTATAGAAAAATACTTTATGCAGAAAAAAAGCTGATAAAAATCAAACCGTTGATTCTTGTCGTCGACGATAACAAAGAAATATTACATATGTTGCGAGTAATATTGGAATACAATAAATTTCGAGTGATTACCGCAATTAGTGGGAAAGATGCTATAAATATTCTTTCAGAAATGGAATCACCTCCTGATCTGATAATCAGCGATATTTTAATGCCTGATGTTGATGGATATCAGCTTTTTCAAGCAATCTCTAAAACGCCACAATTAAATCTCATACCGTTCATTTTCCTAACTGCTAAGTCGTCTCCCGAAGATATTAGATTTGGAAAAATGTTAGGAGTAGACGATTATGTCACAAAACCCTTTAAGGAAGAAGATTTACTCGCGATTATTGAAGGAAAACTAGCGCGTAAAAAGAAAGGGATCCAGATTAAGGAAAAATTAGATATATTAGTTTCTGCCATGGATATTAGAATACTCCCATCAATTTCTGAGGAAGAAAAACATAACGTAATAATGGTTTATGTAAAATGGGACGATAGAACTGGCCCCCGGTTAAAAAAACATTATCCTATGAACATAAAAATCCCCATATCAATTAAAGACATTGGTACTCAATTATTTCAGGCGGCCGTTACGATATATGGTCAGGAGAAATTCACAAAAGCAGAAGATGTATTGCTCTACATTGATAACATCAAAAGAAGAGGATATATTTTATTTGATACATTTCCAGATCCAGAAGTTAGAGGCGGAGAAACACAATTCATGTTAGGATTAATCGCTCCTAACATTAATTATTTAGAATCAAGACAAGTTAAAAAAGTATTTGAAGACATTTCAATATACATTAAAAAGAGGGAGGATTGGAGTATAAAACAATATTGGGAGAGATGTATCGAGATTTTATCCTCCCCACCAGTTTAAAATCACGCTTACAAGATCAAATTTAAGAGTTTCTCAAATTGCTCTAAAAAATCAAAATTTATCTTGAAATTTTTTAAATCTTTAGAATTATTAAATATTTTAAAGAAAAATACGTTCTTTTTTTTATATAATTGAAATCAACAGAAGGTAGCATTTAGAAATGAGTGTGAATAATCTAAACGAGAGCAAAGTCGATGAGAGAAAAGTACTCATTATGGGCTTGGATAATAGTGGTAAAACATCGATTTTACTTTCTTTAAAACAAAATACTAATTTATTAACCTACTTCTCACTAAAACCAACAAACCGAATAAGTATTGAAAAAATGGAAAGTCGGAGCGAAAGTTATTTTATATGGGATTTTGGAGGGCAAGAGAAATTCCGTAACGAGTATTTAGAGCAATTTGAAAGTTTTATTGGAGGAGCAGAGAAAATCATATTTGTGATTGATGTTCAAGACGAGGACAGATACGAGATAGCGTTAGATTATTTAGCAGACATCGTTAAGGGATTAAAAAATCACGATATGAAAGTTAAATTTTCGGTATTTTTACATAAATACGATCCGCAAATAGAAACGCGCGATAAACTAATAGATAAAAAAATTAGAGTCAAGCTAATTAAAAAGATTAAAAACATAATGGGTGCTGAGTTCGAATGTCAAATCTTTAGAACAAGCATCTACACAGTATTTGAAAAAATTTACCTTGCATAGAAATTAAACATAAGTAAGAGGGAAATAGAAATTGGAGCCAATTCAAGCGATTTGGGTTATTGGAGCACAGGGAAAGGTTCTATTTTCTGACGAATTTTATTCTCACGCATTATTAGACATAAATTCTGCCCTATTTGGTTCTATGATTATGGGAATCCACATTCTAGCATCAGAATTTGGCGAAGAAGACGTTCAAAAAATTACTTTAGGAGATATGATAATATATTTATCAAGGGATGACGATTCAAACATTGTTTTTGCTTTAAAATGCGATAAGAAAGCCAATAAACTAACAATTAATAAGGTCCTTTACGAGGTTGAGCGTCTATTTTCCGAAATTTTTGAAGGAACCATTGAATCCGAAGAGATGGATATTGGGCTCTTCTATAATTTCAAAAAGGAGTTAGACAAGTTGATAGGACTAGACGAACGGACCAGAGTTGAAAGTCTACTCGAGTCCCTTTAAATATTTCATTTAAACATTAAATTTATAATACCAAAAAGCCATATTTTCATTATAAGAGAACGAGTGAATAAAAATAGCGAAAATTATACAAGATTTATGGATTCTTGAAAGTAGTGGCATTGTATTATTTGATCGCACTTATGAACCTAAGGTGCACGCCGATCTCTTTGGAGGACTTATGAGCGTGATAAATACATTCGCAAATAAGATAACTGAAGATGGAATATCCAATATTGAATTTAGTAGCAAGCACTTTTGTATATACAAGAAAAATAATGTATTGTTTGTTGGAAACTCTACCAAAGACATCAGCGAGAACCAGCTTTCAAAAGAATTAAAAGTTGTGTCAGATATATTTTTTAACACTTATCCCGAAGGTATCTTATATAATTTTGATGGGAATGTAAAACGCTTCCATGAATTTGGCGTTAAAATTAAAGATTCTCTTATGGACATTCTGTAAATGTTAATCAACTATTTTTTGTGTTTTAATATTTCTCCTCGTAGAGTTCCTAAATGTTTTCCCTTTTCTACTGTAATCTCTCCATTAACTATAACATAATCAATCCCGATGGGGTATTGGCGACCATTTTCGTAAGTTGCTTTGTCTTGAATTGTTTCTGGATCAAATATTACGATGTCCGCTTTATAGTTTGGTTTTACAATTCCTCGATCATTTAGATCTAATATACTTGCAGGCAAAGAAGTCATCTTTCGAATTGCTTCCTCAAGCGAGACAATATTTTTCTCCCGAACATATCTCGATAAAATTCGAGGAAATGTTCCATAAGAGCGTGGGTGAGTGTTAAAATCAACAACTAAAAACCCATCAGATCCCACGCAGACAAATTCTTGCTCGAATAGTTGTAAAATACTTTTTTGTTCGCTCATTTGCTTAAAAGTAATCATTATTGAGCCTTTCTCGTCTCGAATAAAATCTAAAAGTGCCTCGACAAATTTCTTTTTTGGATAAAGAATTTTTATCGCTTCGCCTAAGAATTTCCCTTCAATATGGTGGTTATTTAAAACAGATATAATTCTCATGTATTTTTTAACAACAGAGATAATAATTTTCTTGATTATAAGTTTAGGAATTAACCGAATTACGAACGGCATATCTGGTAAAAAAGTTGAGAAAATCAATTCGAAAGTTTCATCTATAATTCGCTTTCTAGTTTCGGGATTAGTTAAATTTCCTTCAAATTCTTCGTAGACCCAAGGTTTGAGTAGTGCCCCTGATAAACTTGTTGATGATTCTTCGTATGGATACAAATCTGCGTGAATGTAGATACCTTCTTTTTGTGCGCTTCTAATTAAGTTGATTATTTCGGGAGTCTTCTTCCACGCAAAACTACTTCCTGCTTTCAAATGAGAAATGTGAGCGCGAATGTTGGACACTTTGGCAATTTTTATTACTTCGCCTATTCCTTCTTCTAAAATGCCTGTACCCTCGTTTCTCATGTGAGAATCGTATATACCATCGTATTCATTCACAATTTTACACAATTCAATTATCTCCTCAGTTTGAGTTATTGATCCTGGAGGGTAAATCAATCCAGTTGATAAGCCAAACGCTCCTGCATCCATATCTTTTCGAATAATTTCTTTCATCTTTTCCATCTCCTTTTGAGTCGCAGGACGGTCCTCCATACCTAATACGCAAGCCCTCACATTTCCTTGCGGAACGAAAAATACGAGATTTGACGAGACTCCTTTCTTTTCGATTTCAGCCATGTAATCTTGGAGAGTATCGAATAACTGCATCCCTAAGGTAAAGATTTTCGTTACATAATTTGAATAATATTTTCTCACTTTTTCATTGGCTGGAGCCATCCCAAGCCCACACATACCAATAACAAGAGTTGTTATTCCTTGCCTAATTGTTGGCTCAGCTTTATTAACCTCCAAAATTGTAAAATCTCCGTGATTATGCATGTCAATGAATCCCGGGGCAACGACCTTGTTCGAAGCGTCGATCACTTTAAAACCATTTTCTTTTAAATTAGTACCGATTTTTTTTATTTTGTCGTCTTGAATTAATATATCCGCCTCGTATCCTGGTGATCCGGTCCCATCAACGATAAAACCGTTTTTAATTAAGAGATTCACTTTCCTTTCACCAATTTTTGTAATATTTAAACGATTATAAGTTTATTTTTACGGAAGTGAGAATTGATAACAACTGGTCTAAGCATGAAATAATAATGATTTAACCAAAATTTTATTTATACATAGATATTAAGGATTGAAATAGTTCAAAGAGGTATTTTCGACGAAAATGAAATTTAAAATTTACACTATTGCAATTATAATGTCCTTAAGTGTAATTATGTTCTCTACTTCTAGTTTTATTGAAGTTTCTGCGCAAGAAGGAGATGACTTCGAGGAAATTGATAAATACCTTGAAGCAGAAATGATAAATTCGATACTTCCTGGAATGGCTGTGGGAATAGTAAAAAATG
>JAHQWX010000182.1 GCA_029856375.1 Promethearchaeia archaeon
TATAAAGAATTAGAATATGATTATTTAAATCTACATATATAAAAAAGCATGATAATTTCACATATATTATAATGTAACATCTACTCAGATTAATCTAAAAACCATTTCCGGGTTTTTTAAATGCAAGCCTCAATTCTATTAGAAAATTTTTTCGAGATAATGAGCGCAGTCTCAAAGGGGCACTTCTTTTTAAATTGAATGACGCTTATGAGAGAATCGTTTATTGCGCGTATGGTTAGGATACCAAACTCTTCCAAAGTAACGAGCTCGTTAATGTCTGTTTTCTGAGTGAAATTCCTGGCTTCGAGTATTCTAACTATATCTGATAATACGGTTTCGCTAAGGGAGGTCATTATAACTCCGCCATTTTGGTTTAATAACGCGGAGGCGATAACAAACGAAGAAAAGTTTTTCAATTCTTCGATTATCTGGTTAATTTGAAAGTAGAACGAGTCCTCAAACCTCTTCTTGTTGTAAAAAAGAATTTCTGAAATCTTTGAGTCGAATTCGAAAAAATCCGTAACCTCTCCGTTAAAATTCACTAATCGGTCTTGAAATTGTTCGATGAATTTATCTTTAACCATCTGCAGGTCCTCTCGAAGCTCTAATAAGTTATCGGTTCGCTCAGCCAAGATTATGAACAATAATTCGACATCTTTCACTTTTTCAATTTCAAAAATAAACCGGTATTTGCCGATTTTAATTTCGTTTAGGCGGATTGTGTTCAAGCTGTGCTTTAAAAATGCGTATATTGCCGAGAGAAAACCGCTGGTTATCTTGAGATCGAAAATATCTTCGAAGCTTTTGAAATATACCAATTCTCCGGAACTCCTTATAACAAAGACATTTTTGATTATCTTGTTTCACCAGAATTCTTTATAAAAAACAACTAATAGCATCTATTTACTTAAGCGTTCTACTTCTTGTAGTCTAAATCTTAATCTTTTCGCTTTATAGTGGTCAAAATCGTGATATACCTCTTCTCTCACTTCAAAGCGCTGCGCGTAGTTATTTTTTATGATTAACGTTGATTCCTTTTTATTTCTTTCCATTTTTTTATCACTTTTGTTGACTTTTTCTTTCTCTATTAATTTTTAGCGTAATTTATTCAATTGGAATCGTAAATACGAAGGTTGTTCCTTTATTTCTTCCTTCTGATTCGTACCAAATCTTACCTCCGTGAAGAGCAATTATCTTCTTTGTAATATAAAGTCCGAGACCTGTTCCTTGAATATCAATATCGTATTGGTTAATATTCTTTCTCTCAATTTTGCCAAATTTCTTAAAAACAAGCGAATCTTCGCTTTTTTCAAATCCTATTCCGTTGTCTTCTACGGAAAAAAGAAATTGACCGTTTTGGATTTTAGTGGAAATTTCTATTTTTCCCCCAGAGGGAGTGTACTTAATCGCGTTCGATATTAAATTAGTACAAACGCGCATCATTCTGGTACGATCTATTTTAATTCTTACATTCTCATCTAAGTTTAAAGTTAATTCGTGATTTTTCTTATAAATTAGGTATTTCAATTCAGATAGACATTCGTCAATAATGGAATTAACTTCGCTTTTAATTTTATAGAGTTTAAAATTATTTGTATCAATACGAGATACATCTAAAAGGTCGTTTATTAAATCGCTTATCTTTAAAGCGTTATTGTATATACTACTCAAATGGTCTTTTTGCCTCTTACTTATCGTGTTTTTCTTTAATAAGAGATTTGATAATCCAATAATAGGAGTTAACGGAGACTTAATCTCGTGGGAAGCGGCTGAGATAAAATCTGTTTTAAGGTCGTCGAGTTCTTTCAGTTTTAAGTTCTCTTGTTTGATAATTTCCTCGGCCCTCTTTTGATCTGTGATATCGACATGTATCCCGAGAATTGCTGGCTTTCCATTATATGTAATAAATTTAGAATAATTATCAATCCAAGCGATTTCCCCGTTTTTTCTTACCGCTCGAAACTGATATTGATTGATTGCGTCCTTTTGCCCCTGCTGCTTTTTCATTTCTTGCATTGCAACCTTTTCTCTATCGTCTTGATGAATAAGTTTTAGGTATTCCCCGGGTTCCCAAGATTTTACCTCATCAAATGTATATCCTGACAATTTTTGCCATCGCTGATTAATGTATATTATAAGATCGTCTTGTACGATCGTTATAGCTACCATCGAGTGCTCAGAAATAGTTCTAAACTTTTCTTCGGATTCCATTAACTTCCGTTCGGCTTCTTTTGTATCGTTAATGTTTTGAGATATGACTTGAATTAATTTCTTGTCTCCAAGCGTCACGACATTACCATTAATTAATACCCAGATTACGCTACCATCTTTTCTGTACGATCGAACTTCGAATGGTTCGGGAATTACCCCCTTAACAACAGAATTAAACGCGTCTAATATAACTGGTTTAGATTCAGGTGTAAATAAATTTAAGTCCCTAAAGTCCTTACCCAGCAGTTCTTCTCTTTCCCAACCAAAAATTTTTACTTGAGCGTCGTTGCAATCCACCAATTTCCCATCGAAATCCACTAAAACGATCGATAAGGGCGAAGTATCGTATATGGTTCTATATTTTTCTTCGATTAGTTTTTGTTCGGTAATGTCTCGCGAAATTAAAAGCGTTTTTTTCGCTCCACCTTTATCGAGGAACGCTTTTCCTTTAATTTGAAGCCAAATCCAATTGCCTTCTTTATTTTTTACGCGTACTTCTTCCATTCCATAACCTTTCTGAAATCCATCTTTCAGTGCAGTAATAGCTTTCTCTCGGTCATCAGGGTGGACAGCATCTAACGCGGATTTATAATTTGAAGTATTTCCTAATATATTTTCGTGCAGGCGTTTATTAATAAATTCAAATTCAAATTTTTCGTTAATTATTGCAATGAAATCGCTCGCGTTTTCGCTAATCAAATGAAATTTTTCTTCAAATTCCCTTGTATCTGGTTTAATCATTTCCTCTTCCCCCATTTTCCTTTCTTATACCTCATCTGTAGTAATCTTCATTATAATGGAGAGACTTCTCCCTTTCGGGAGAAGTCCCATTATAACCCCCCTAGAGTTATATTTATAGTTTCCCATATGTGAGTAGTAAATTTTAGCCGCTACCATAATTATATCCTTTACGATCAAATCCTTTTCAGTCCTTTCTTATTTTACACGAGAAACATTGAGATATTAATTCCGACTCAAATTCTTTCTTAATTTTCGGTCCCAATAACTTTTCCCAAAATATATCAATCGCCTTTTCCGCTTTTTTATAGACTTTCGGATCTAAGCGACAATTTTCTTGCATATTTACCTGAGAATTGAAATGATAAAAAATATTATCGAGAAATACATTATATCTCGATGAGCTTAAAATTTTCTTTACCTCGCTGATTTTTGAGATCTGGTTCTTTTTCTTGAAATATTTCACATATTGGTCTATAACTTTTTCTATTTGTTGCTCACTTTCTATCATAGTAATTCTTTTTTTAGTGAAATTTCAAATGAAACGCAAATGTATATATTATACCTCTGATTTTCCCTATTTTAGGTGAATTGCGAGAAATATCAATGCATTATGTAGTTATTGCTTAATATTTCAAATTTGATTCTATTTTGAGAAATTCAATTTTGAAGTTTTTTATATAATGATCTTATTTTTGAACGCATATTTAAACCTTTTGTTAATACAAAGTATTCTTGAGTTAATTACATTATACACGAAAAAATTTGTGATCACATTTTGTTAGTACCAATAAATTTATAAATAAAAATGTTCATAATTTATATAATTATATTTGCAACGAAAAAATCGCAGTTGTTGCATATAACAAAATTTTGACTAACAATAGGAATAAATTAATTCAAAATTATAATTTAGCAGAATATATCATTTAAGGGGGAATGGAAAACATGGCAGAAATAGTATTAAATGTATTAACGATTGGTCTTTCGATAATAATGAGTTTTGCGACCTTAATTTTCACTTTTGCGTATCGAAATAGACGAGAATTACTCCCAATGTACTTATCGTGCGTTGCATCGACTATAGGTTTCATAGTACAATCATTTCCAGTTGCAGTAGAAGGAACAGTTAATCCCGTTGCAATGATTGGTTTTCTATTGGGGCAAATATTTTTGCTATATGGCGTAATTCGGGAATATTACACTACATTTTATAAATACAAAACCAATAAGAAAAATATGGGCGTAATTGTCGCTGCTGCCGCTGCTCCTGCGTTAGATCCAACTATAAACGCTGCTCTTATTATTTTGCTTATTATAGTCGTTATTTGCCTAATTTTTTTAGTAAGACTCTACATTGCGCAGAGATCGATGTTATACGCAGTTTACCTTTTATTATTGATTGGTGCTATCTTAACGCTTTCTGGTACATTGATGGGGGCTTCAGATACTGAAGGAGGAACTCAATTCAACAACCTTTCTCAAACATTCGTAGTGACTATATACCTTATAACGGGTATAGTCGCACTCGCTGAAGAGAAGCTTCTTGACGCGAATAGTACTCTGACAACAATTATAAAATCTGCTTCCGATGCCAGCATAAATACATCAAACATGGCCACGGAATTAGCTGCAAGCGCGAGCGAAGTGAACGCATCGGCCGAGGAAATATCCTCTACCACGCAAGAGGTTTCGCGGATTAGTCAAGATCAGGCGGAATCATTAGGTACTATCAATAGAAAAACTTTGGATATTAAAAGCGTGATCGACCTCATCACTAGCATCTCGGATCAAACGAATTTATTAGCGTTAAACGCGAGCATCGAAGCGGCGAGGGCGGGGGAACACGGATTAGGGTTCGCGGTTGTTGCGGACGAGGTGAGAAAGCTCGCCGAGGAGTCGAAGAATTCGGTAAAAAGAACTGTGGACATCATTTCAGGAATTATTGGCGACATAGAACAAACTGCAAATACAAGCGAAGAAGTTTCCAGCGCGATGGAAGAAATTAGCTCTTCT
>JAHQWX010000183.1 GCA_029856375.1 Promethearchaeia archaeon
AAAAAGGAGAGAAAACTCTCTATACCATAAATATTTCTGGGCCTCTACCAGATATGTTTGATTTAGCAGATAAAGCCATCGAGTTAGGAGCGAACGCGTTAATGATTAACTATTTGGCTACAGGATACGCTGCATTTAGGAAAATTTGCGAAGATCCTTCAATAAATGTGCCAATATTGGGGCATATGGACTTCTCAGGCGTCTTTTTCGGCGGTGAATGGACAGGAATGACGAGTAACCTTGTACTCGCAAAACTTCCAAGAATTTGCGGTGCTGATATTGTAGTTATTCCTGCACCTTATGGAAAAGCTGAAATTATCGAAGAAAGGTATGAAAATAATTTAAAAGCTCTGAGATATCGATTACAACATATAAAACCTACGCTACCAATGCCTTCGGGCGGTATTACTCCAGGAATGGTAGAAACATGTATAAAAGAAGCCGGAAAAGATATCCTCATTGGCAGCGGTGGAGGTATTCACAGTCATCCAGATGGACCAGTTTCTGGTGCAAAAGCCTTTAGACAAGCAATTGACGCAGTAATGCAAGGTAAAAAAGTTAAAGATGTAGCAAGAGAACACGAGGAATTAGGAAAAGCGTTAGGAGTCTGGGGAACAGGCAAAACAAAATTAATCGAATAAATTTTTTTTCTTTTTTCTTTTTCTTTAATTTAAGTACTTTTCCATAAAAAGTGGTCTTCAAATTCATCTTGTCCATGAATTCGGTTAAACCTCATGTTCAAGACTTCTAGATTTTGTAAGTTCTCGATGTTTTTTACTTCTGATATTTCATTTCTCGCTAAATTTAATCGCTTTAAATTTTTCAGTTTGTCCAATCCCTTTATTTCCTTAATTCGATTATTTGATAAATCCAACTCCTCCAATTTTAGTAGGTTATTTAACCCTCTTATCTCTCTAATGTTATTGTTAGCTAATTTTAAACACTTAAGATTTGTTAGATAATCTAATCCCTCAATATCTTCGATATCGTCGATATTATTCTCCCAGATGTCCCAACGTATTTTGAACTCGACATCTGTTAAATCCAACTCGATTATTAGTCCATCATCGAGTTTATAATTAAACCAATCGAATTGAGTTCTTAAATTGGCAATTGTTAAGTAGTTAATAAGAATATCTCCCAATTTATTGATTGTGATATCCTTATTCTTTTTCAAGAATTTTTTTATATCTTTCTTATAAGAACGGGGTTGTATTTGATTAATCAAATCCAGAAAAGCTTTACTTACCTTTTCGCTATCAATTCTTTGTAACCCTTTAATCGAATCTATTCTACATTTATAAGAAATTTCGTTTTTTAAAACCCAAAGTAGTGGATCTTGAGATTTATCTTTATAATTCTTTAATAGGTTTTCTATTGCCGCGAACCGTGTGTTTTCGTTGTCCTCGGAAATTAAAATATTTTCTATTTCTTTGTAATGGTTTTTATCACCAATCGAATCTAAAGCGTTAATTATATCCACCCTTCTATTGTAGTCAATCTCTACTTCAAGCATAGAAATTAATAAATTTGCTGCTGAAATTTTATCAAGAACGCCTTCTTTGGTTTTTAAGAGAATCTCAGAAATCGAATGGGGCATCGCTATTATAGAAGAATAATTTATGTATTACTATGTTTTAATATATTCCCTATTTAAAAAAATTTCATAATAGAATTTGGGATTATTCCATAAAAATTCTACTCATCGCTTGATCAACCGAATAAGGACTAATTTTCTCCAAAACCTCTTCGAATTTTTCTCCAAACATTTTATCCATTGTTCTCCTTAACTCTAATATTTTCTCGTGAAGAAATCTCGAATACATCTTTGTAAAAGCAATATAATAGAGGCCAGATGTAGCCGATTTTTCGATAATTATTACTGTCCCATCGTTTAAAATTATTCTACTCAAACCAGCATACTTGATATTTCTTATTTGGCGCACTACTCCATCGGTACCCTTTACTATACCTCCTATTAACACATCGTGCATTTTTTTAGTCCTTCCGATAATAAACGTAGTAACATGTAGTGTCCTACCTTCTGGGTTCGTAATATAAACTGACTCCACATTCAACAACATGAGTATGGATTCAGCAAAATCGTGCCTTATAAAGATATAGAGCGCCATTGCTGAAGAAATAATCTCCAGAATATTACCAACGATCACAATTTCCCAAATAATCGCAAATAAGCACATAATAAGAATTTTGAAGGCTTTTATTACTATAAAACCAACCAAAACGACTGCTCTTATCTGAGATCGCCGGTTTTTAGTAATTCTAATTAAGTGTATACCCTTTATCATAAATGGCGACATCATAACTGTATTAAAAATTATAAAGAAAGTGCTCCAAAACGGATCATAAGCAACTGTGTTCACATAAACTGGAATTTCCTCGTAAAAAATCATATTTTGCGAAAAAAATATTAAATATAATGAGAATATAGAAAAATCCAATAAGGGTAGAAATAGCATATAGTTTCCTATTTTAAATTCGATCTCCGCACTCTTAGCGATTGTGATTACTAAGTACGCGGTTATTGTAAATCCAACTAAAGCGATTAAAATTAAAATTACAGAAACAAATCTTGAAAGTTCCAATAAAGCCGTAGAATCGAGGGATAAAATAATTGCTCTAATAAAACCAGCAATAGTTGGGCTAGAAATCACTGTAAATAATAGTAACATGTAGAAATCGTAGTGCGGGGTAAACCTAAGGTAATTATAGAAGGTCACTAGAAATAGACAAAAAACTAATATCCCCGTAATAGTTGCTAATGTTACATAAATTTCGTAATACAATTTTTGAAAATCACCTAAAAGATATCTGCAAGAAACTTTTCAATATTTTTTCCAATAACTTCAGTTTCTCCATCCCATTTGGCAATATCAAAGTCTTTTAATTCATGAATTTTCGATACCAATGCCCCCAATTTCAATTTATATTGTTTGTTAAATCTTTTGGTTATGAAAATGCCCGTAAAATATGGACCTTCTGAAAAGATTATCTGGGAATCGTCATGTAAAATCAATCTCTCTACACCCTCTCCTTTTTCTCTTATTTCTTTAAGCATTGTATCGATTGTTGTAAGAAACGCACTTATTATCTCGGGATTAGTACTACCTTTCTCAACAAAAACGCGATGATATACTAGGCGTCCACTAAAATGGGATATAAATATTGCTTCTAAGTTTAATACTAAAGCCATAGTTTCTCCGAAACTGTGAACGAAAGAACTAATAATCCCAGCACTTATCGCGATAATTGCTAAGATATCACTAATTATTATTATAATCCAATTAAATCCAAAATAAGTACGAATAACAACATTCACGTAATAAAAACCTAAACCTAAAAAGATAATAATAGTAAACACAAATTCTTTACCCCATCTTCTGTATTTTTTTGCAGATACTATTGAAACGAATTCGAAAAATCTTCTTCCTGAAATTGTAGCTAATAAAATAAATAATAAAACAATTGGAATCAAGCTAAAATAGGGTAATGTCACAATAGTTGAGGGATAACCATTCAGATTAATAACATCGTAATTGAAAATGAAGGTTAAACTAATCAGTGTGTAAATAACAATCCCTGTGATTACCATCCATTTCTTAAAGCTATACTCTATACCAGTCATATTTATAATCATTTCTATTTCAAATACGATAATTACTACTCCAATTAAAGGACCAAGGATTCGAGCGAGATGAATGATATATAACAATTCAGGTTCAATTACATTACCTTGAGTTATATTTAGGGTGATTAGTAGATCGAAAAATGTGAATGCTCCACAAAAGACATACGCTGAAGTAAGTAAAATATCGCTTCTCGCTCTATATCTTAAAATATTGTATCCCATTATTGAAAATCCAACAATTCCAATTAACATAATTAAGAATGTTAGAGAGAGATGAATCTCGAGTATCTAAATCACTCCTTTTTAATTCTTTGATGTAAAGATCCTTATCTGATAAAATGAAATCCCTTGGAGTATTTTTATTCATGTTTATTTATAATATTATAGTAAAAACTAGCATAAAGGATAATAAAGTACTAATCTCTGACGAAATATTTATACGCACGAGTTAAATATTTTTTTGCAACCCAGTACTTGATTCGACCTCCAATACCCCTCTTATGTTTACCGCCCATTGCATCAAACATTTCCTTTGCTTCGTCAGTAGGAAGAACAATAAGTTCGCGATTTTTCTTTTGAATAACACATCCCGAGTTCGTTAAAATCTTGTAATTCTCAGCTGTTTCTTTAGGGTCCCCCCAACAAATTAATTGACAATTACCACATGTAAGGGTTGTGTTCTTAATATCTTTGAAGGTCCCCTTATTTTCCGCCAACATCTTCTTAGCTTCTTCGTCTGTAAATCCAATGTCCTCTTGAAGCTTTGACACATCGTATCCCGGGTATTCTCCTTTAATGTACCACTTGCGTTTAAATTTAAAAGATTTCGAAAGCACATCAACTACTTCATCGTCTGTTTCAGGATAGGGATAACGCCCAGGCGACCAAGTAGACCATTTTCCCGTCTTATCCAAGCCTGAAAATCCTCCGCAACCTATAAAACACCGATAGAGATTAATTCTTGTGGAAAAGTTAAAGGCCTTTCGTCTCGAGTGGTTCATGGTTTACCACAACGTGGGCACCATCTCCAGCCGGCCGTTCTATTTGCCCTGGGTGGCCTTCCGCGAATACGGCGACTGGTGCGACAGCCTGGGCAACCTGTTGGCCATCCTCGCCGGCGTGGCGGACCCGCATCGGGCCGAGCATATTTTGCGCTACATGCATCAGGTGGGCATGGCAGAACCCTATCCTACCAAAGCTATCCACCCGCCCATCTTTCCTGGCGAGAGACACTGGCGAGAATACTACCGCAGTCGAAACCTGAACCTGCCCCACCAGTACCACAACGGCGGCATC
>JAHQWX010000184.1 GCA_029856375.1 Promethearchaeia archaeon
TATGATATCATACCTAGTTCTAGGAATTCAAACCACATGGTGCCAATAAGGCTTTATTCACATCTCCCAATTTAATTCACCAAAATAATTCAGATTAAATAATAAAAGTTAATTAAAAAACAATTACATTTACCAATTTCAGAAATCAAATCCGCGATTTTTAATAACTTCTGAATACCAGCAACCACTTTTTTTAATTGTCCGTTTTAAATCGCCTGCAAAATCCACGTAGATTAGCCCGTATTTCTCTTCAAAACCTTGCGCCCACTCCAAGTTATCCATCAAGGTCCACACATAATATCTCTCAACTTTAGCGCCGTCAGCTATCGCATGCTTAACTTCTCTAAGATGTCTCTTTATGTAATCTATCCTCCACTCGTCTTTTTCGTCGTACAATTGCTCATCTCCGAAACTGCAACCGTTTTCGGTGATGTAAATGATTGGGGAGTCGTATTCTCGATCGATTCGCATTAAGATTTTATACAAATCTTCTGGCGAGACTTTTGCGTTATTCGCCCATTCTCGAGAGCGTTCTTCTTTGTAGATATCGTGTTTCAAAGGAAAATTTTTAATGGACGATCTTACGAAAGATGGTCCGTAGAAATTGACGCCAAGAAAGTCAGATTTGTTTTCCTTTAATAAGTCCAAGTCATTGTCTGTAACTTTAGGCGCGTTTACGGTTTCCGAGTAATAATTAAAAATCTCCTTAGGATATTCACCTTTCAATGAGAGGCTCAAGTGCCATGTATTTAAGAAGTCGTCGTATCGTTTGGCGGCTTCGATATCTTTCTCAGAATCCGAAATTGGATACACAGGATATAAATTCAACACAATACCTATTTTACCATCAATATCTAAATCGCGAAACGATTTTATTGCAAGTGCGTGCGCTTTAAACAAGCCATGTAAGTTATTTAAGACTTCGGGGAACACTTCCTTGGCTTTCCTCGATTTCATTTTCTCAATCATATAGTAAATCGAGTATTGATCCACTGCTGGTTCGTTAAAAGTGGCCCAATATTTTATGCGATCTCCGAATCGTTCGAAGCAAGTCTTCGCGTATTCGCTAAAAGCACTTACTGTTCTTTGATTCCTCCATCCGCCAATATCGTAGAACGAGAGAGGGATATCAAAATGGTAAAGCGTCGCGAGTGGCTCGATGCCAGCGGATACCAACTCTTTTATTAAATCATCGTAGAATTTTAATCCCTTTTCATTTAACTTACCATCCCCTTCCGGGAATATACGCGTCCACGAGATCGAAAATCGATAAGTCTGCAATCCAAGCTCGCTTATTAACCCAACATCTTCTTTATAGCGATGATAATGATCGCACGCAATAGTAGGATCTGATTTAATAACTGGCATCTTGAAAAGTTGGTCAAAGTGAATCTCACCTCTCCCATCTTCTCTAGTTGCACCTTCTATTTGGTACGCCGCTGTCGCCGCTCCAAATTTAAAATTATCGGGGAATTCAATTTTCATGTTATCACGAAAAAATTTTTATGTTTCAAATATTCGTCAAAGTATTATAAAACATCAATGCTATCTATTAATAGATTTTAACCAACATTAAGGATTCTCATGTTTTTACCCCAATTAAAAAAATATCACCATTTCTTTAGTTATCTGTTTGTAGCGATGCTTATTATTGGAGGCGGATTTATAAATTTAAGATTGGTCCAAATTGGTATACCCGGTTTTGGTCTAACTGTTTTAAATTTAAGCGAAGAAACCGTGATTATAGCGTTGTTCTTATTAGGAATAACCGCCTGTGTATCGTGCATTTGTATTGGTTTTGTGTTAGAAAAACACCCTATTATGTTCAATGAAAAAAAGATCTGTTTTATAGTTCTAACCTGGCTCAACACTCTTTTAATCTACATAACTTACTTTATAACTGACCAGTTAGGCTATCTTTTATGGGTGATAATTATAGGTGTTTATTTCGGCGCGTTATCAGGCATTGCATACTCGTTAATTTTTTACTTAATTCCAAGAAATAGAAGAGGAGGAGTAGCAGCAATTCTTGGAGGAGTTATGTACTTTATCTCAGCAAGTTATCCAGGAGATTGGTCATTTGAAATGTTTCGAGACCAAAGTATCTTAATATGGCCATTAATTTTTGGTATCTTAGGCTTTTTTATTCTCTTCGATGTATTTGATAATGGGAAAATAGAAATAAATCAAAATTTGGAACCAAATTTTCAAATAAATGCAAAACCAATTATCATAATATTAATTTTGATACTTTTTCTTGATTCCTTTGGATTCCTTAGAATTATTGAAACTCAAGAAATCTCCTCTCAAATGTGGTTATCAAATCAAAGCTTCAAAATTTATATTGGAATAATACATCTAGTTTCTGCCATAATAATAGGCGTTTTTTACAAAAAAATAGGACCATTTAATACATTGATTTTATCTCTATTTCTTTTCGTGATTGCAGATTTTGTAATTGCATTAATTCCATTTTCTGAGACGATTCGCATAATCTTTCCATTATTATATGCTAGCGCTGTATCGGTTTATACATTAATTTTGATGTCAATTTTTGCAGATATCTCTACAAAAGAAACCATAAATAGAAATACAAGTATTGGCTTTGGGCTTATTGGATGGTTTTCTGCGTATACGGGCACAGGTTTATGTTATTATTTTATTTATCTAAATATCCCTTTTTCCTTTCATTTAATTATCTCTGGTGGAATCGCATTGACTTCTATTTTTATAGTTCTGCATTTTAAGTATAAATCGAAAAGAACCGAATAAAATAAGAATCACTAGTGTATTCGTTTTCATAAAATTTTTTTTAAACACTTACTACATAAAAAATTATGTCTGATTTCAAACAATTCATCGTATCAACAACATATCACGAGCCCCAATTTAAATTAAAGACGCTGCTTACTTCTTGTTTGCCTTTTATTAAAGATAATTTTTCTAAAGTAATTGTATGTTGCACTCCTGCAACAAGTAAAGACGTATTAGACTTTTTAGAACAGGAAGGATTTATCGTGCATGTATCCACTATTGATACCGAAGTCAATACTTACAAGCAAGCAATTGAAACGGCGTTGGAATACATCGAAAATGATGGAACTCAGAGAATATTTTATATAGATTTCGATAGATTGCTTCATTGGATAGATAAATATCCAGCGGAATTAAAACAAACCCTTGGGAGAGGCGAAAACTTTGAATTCGTTCATATTGGACGAACTCCTACGGCGTTTGAAACTCATCCGGAAACGCAGAGGGACACCGAAAGCATTATTAACAAAATAGGATCGAGCGTGCTAGAATTGGATAAAACTCGTGATATTATGTCTCCTTGTTACATATTAACAAAAAGTTTAGCAGAAACAATATTAGAAGTTAATCACTTAACGAACTTGGGATTTTACTGCACTTGGCCGATTATCTTTTGGAAACTGGCCAAATCTAAGCGGTACATAGCAGTAGAAGGGCACGAATGGGAAACTCCAGATAGGTTCCAACCACAAATTAAAAAAGCAGGATACGAAAAATGGATTGCTAGATTTCAATCCAAGAAAGAATGGCAAAAAAGGGTCCGATTTCTAAAAGAAAGTATGATTGAGCTCAGCAGACTCGTAGAATACAAATTCATTGAGTCCAAATTATATGAGCTCATTTAATGTTCGTTATCTATTGCTCGTTTATCTCATTTAATTGATTGAATTTTTTTTCAAAAAGTTCTCGTACTTTCAATTTCATTTCTTTGTAATATTCGCCATGTAACGGATAAAAGTAAAGCATTATTGCCGCTATCGCCAAGAATATCATTGGAAACAAAGAAAATCCAAGTTGAATTCCAAACAAAGTTTCGGGTAATTGTTCTTCTAAAGTTCCATCGTAACCAAATGCTGATAGAAAAAGAGTAAAAAATAAAACAAAAATTGACGAAGCAGGTATGGTTAAGATGGCTCCAATTCCAAAAAACATCCCCTCTCTCCTCTCACCAGTCTTCAATTCGTCCTCGTCAATAATATCACCATTAGCTGCCGTAGTTAATACACCATTACCAAAAAATCCAGTTAAAATACACCAATAAAAAAATATCATAATAGGGTAAGGTGGAACAAAAAACATACCAACAAATCCTACGAGCATAATTACGAGAACAATAAATAAAGTAGAGCGAACTCCCAGTTTCTTATTTATCTTTATAATTATTGGCATTGTGATAATTTGAGCTAGTCCTGCTATAGTTGCAGGTAAAACTGCTGGAAATTCAGATAAACGATAAACATCGCTTATTAAATATAAGACTGTTGAACTGAACGCCCCTCCGATTCCTGACATAGCAAATGATGTAATCGTCAAACAAATAAATGCTTTAGATTTGAAAACTTCTTTAACTGCTTCCTTTATCGGTAATGTTGTAGTTTGGTCTCTATATATACCAGAAGGCTCTTTAATACTAAATACCGCAATTGTTGTTACAGACATTCCTGCTATCAGGACAATTAAAAATAGTAAAACAACAAATTCAATGCTATAATCCCCTGTTAAAAAAAAGAAAGGGATTAAACCCGCAACAGCACCGGGTATTAATCCTATAATACTCGTTATCATATTAATTGAAGCGCGTTCGGTTTGATCTTCCGTGAGGGTTACCGTTAATGCATTAAAATTGATAAAATGGAATGTTACCGCAAGATCGTAAATGAAAAGCCCAATTACTAATATCATAAAAATAAAAAAATCGTCCCACGTAGGAACAACAAATATCATAAGAAGCATTCCAATCGATGCCACAGGAAAGGACCTTCTAATAAAGGGCAATCTTTTACCCTTTTTCCCTTTAGGCTTGACTTTATCAGAGTAGTATCCTATTAATGGATCGTTGATAGTGTTCCAAATTCCGTATAAAAAATAAGCTAATCCAAAAACTAGAGGCCCTAATCCGATAAAATCAG
>JAHQWX010000185.1 GCA_029856375.1 Promethearchaeia archaeon
CTCGTGAATTAGGGTTCTCGCTAAAGCTAATCGTTGTTTAAGTCCTTTCGACAACGCACCAGCAAGCGAATCAATTCGATCTAACAATTCAAATTGCGTTAAAATATTAGTAATTCTCTCGTCGACATTCTGGATATCGTAAATTTTCGCGAAAAAGTACAAATTTTTCTTTACAGATAAACTCTCGTAATTCCCGTGGTTTTCCGTTAGAAAACCTATTATTTTACGAATTGAATCTTGCTCCTCCAAAATGCTCATACTATCTACGAACGCGTTGCCTAAGGTTGGTTTTAACAAACAAGCAAGCATTCTGACCGTAGTAGTCTTCCCGGCCCCATTTGGACCAAGAAAACCGAAAATTTCTCCCTCTTTTACGTTAAAACTGATATTATCTACTGCTAAAACATCCAAATCTGCTTTTTTGTTAATATAAATTTTGCTTAAGTTTTCAATGCGAATTATATCAGACAATATTGGAGATACTCGTTAAATTCTTTTCGAATCGATGTGAATCTAATAACTAAATTTCTACTAAAAATGAATTATCTTGGACTTTAAAATTTATTCTTTAGACTCCAGTTCTATCTCCTGGTCTAATTTCTTCACTTCCTCTCCCACTTTATCTAGATCAATTTCTTTCAACTTAAAATTAAAAGAAACAGTAGAAATCCCGCCATATATAAAAATGTAAGCAACTCTAATTATGTGGTCTAAAATAAATATCGAAAGTATCTCGTTATAAGGTATGGTAGGGTAGAAGAGAGTTACTATTAACGCCCCCGCGATTTCGGAAACGCCCCATCCGCCAGGAGTTATTGGGATAGATTTTGTAAAGAAAGTTATGAGTTGAGCTAAAATAATTATTAATAAATCGATTTCGTATCCGGCAAAGTAGAAAAAAACAACGAGAGTGAGCGCATCAAAAAACCAAGTTGGTATGTTAAACACAATTGTTAACAAAAATTGTTTCTTGTTTTTACGAAAATCGTTCATTCCTTCTAAGAAATTTTTAAGAAAACCTTCTAATAGTTTTTTTGACTTTTCAGAAATTTTACCGATTATATTCAATATCCAATCGGTTTTGAGAAATAAAAGAATTAAAAATATTAGCGCACCAGCTAAGATTAGGCCACCGATTCCAATAAAAAATTGTAATTGTAAAGGAGTTGTTCCAGTTATGTTGTTTAAATACATGTATACGACCGTATAACATGTAATAGAAAATAATATGATTAAATCGATAAATCGATCCAGCGCAACTGCGCAAACGCTTTTACTTAAAGTAACATCTGGCTCTTTTTCGTGAATGAATTCAATTTTTGCTAAATCTCCAATTTTGGCAGGTGTAATTTCATTAATTGCCCACCCTACACCGATAGATCCATAAAGGATTAAGTAGGACGGATCAAGATTGATCCCTTTAAAGATAAGTAGTAATTTATAAGCACGAAATAGAAAAGCCACTGTGTAAGTTATACAAAACAAAAGAATACCGTAAAAGGAAATCTTACTCAAGTTTTCTAAAATTTTTTGAAAATCTACAAAGATTATCATTAACACGATGATAACAATCGTGCAAACGCCTATGAGAATCCTTCTAGTTCTTTTCTCCATTAGGAAAAAAAATATAAAATTATAAATAAAGTTATAGAATTTTACTAAAATCTAAAATTTATATCAATTCGCTCAAAATCTCTTTCATTTTATCTATTTTGCCCTTAACGACTTCGTATTCTTCGCTCGCTTTATATTTCTTTCTAAATCTGCCTTTTGATAAAAGTAAGGTCAAGTCATCGTGTTGTAAGAAGTTGAGGAATAAGGTAAGATTTTCCTTGGAAATTTCTATCTCTCTTTTTTGAGTTGCTTTCAAAATATCGTCGAAAGATAACCATCTATTTTCTGTTTGAATAACTTCTAGAACGCTGAATGCTCTCTCAAATATTTTATCCACTTTTTCGCGCATTTTCATGACATTTTCTACGTCTTTTTGCGTGATTAATCCCCGTTTCTTAAACATATTTTCTAAATCCGTTAATCTGAACGGGTATTCGCAGTGTTCTCTAAAAAAGAAGGAAAAATCGTTTGCGTTTATTATTCCTAGTTCTTTATTTTCGGCGTAATCCACGAGATCGTTGAATATATCGTCGTAGAAAATATCTTGTCGATCAGGCGTGATTAAAAGTGCAAAATCTCCTTTAACTTTTTTCTTAAACCTATTTAAATTTCTAAGAACATTCATTTCGAGGAGGTCTGCATAGACGCATAGTTTTAATATCCTATATTCGGACTTAATGTCGGCTCTAAATTGGTTTTCAGCTTGAACGAATTTTCGAAAACCACTAACTTTTATTTCAAAGCCGAGAAGAATAAAAATAGTCCTAAGAGATTCTCCAATATTTTCAAAATTTCGCTCAGCAGAATCCAAAAAGTCTTCGATCAATAACAGGGTGGGCTCCAAATGCGAAATTTTTCCATATTTTAACATAAACTTTTCTAAATTCTCAATAGTGATGTTAAAATTCAGTTTTTTATGTAAGTTTTTCACATTTTTTACGAGCGTTTTAAAGATCTCTGAGCCAGCTTTATAGTCAGCAAGTTCTTCCTTTTCGACGATGTTCTCGTCTTTCTGTTCTTCTTCATCTAAGTAATTTTTAATTTTATTGACAGCTCGGGAAAAAAAACCTTTCATGTGAAACGCAACATCCTTCGTTACTTTTGGTTCTTTATGCGCCAAAACATATACATCTCCTTCTACTGGGTCGTCGTCGATAAAATAATTTCTTAGATGTAGTCGAAATTTTTCGTCAAGACTTTTTGAAAACATTTGATCAGATTTACGCTTTGAAAAATACTCTACTTTTGAAATTATGTTGAATCCTAAAGCTTGTAGAGAGGAAACGAACTCGTCGTAATATTTTCTTTTAAAAATGCAGCAAATTAAGCGCCTATATAACTTTTTATCTGCTTTTTCTTTCCATTCTTTACGTTCTTCAGCTTTTTTTACTATACGTTGTTTTCTTTTTAGCCTAGAGCGTTTGAAAATGTGAGATTTTCTAAGTGTGTCAAGTTCAGACAGATCTACTTCTTTTGCTCTTTGAATCTTGTCGTGTTTGAGTTCTTGTCTAACTTCTTTATTAAAAACGCCTTTAATTCTCTTATTAAATCTCTTTGTATTACTTTTTGTCTTCTTAAACCGCTTCTTTTCTTCTGATTTTTTCTTTTTAGACATCTATCTATCTTTTATCCTCATGGTAACTGATTTTATTAAAGATAAATGAAAATCGCTTTATAATGTGAAACATCCTCGACTTATGGGAAACCAGGTAAAACCACGCTAAGAATCCACATTATTATTGCCATGACAATTATTATTGGTATCATGAAAATTAAGAATTGCCAAGCGCCTTTCATACTCATTCTACTAAAATCTTTCATGCCCTCTTTAAACTCCTGTTTTTGCTGTTCTCTCCACTTACCGTAATCTTCTTTAAGTTTTTGCATTTTAGAATCCCACTCTTGCTTTGTTTCTACTTGTTTTGATTCAATATCACCTTTCCATTTCGAGACCCCACAATTTTAACAATCCGGGGCTTTCCTCGATGGCGCCGTAACAAAAGATATTTGGGTGAAGTCGGCCTTGCCCATTTAGAGCGAAAAATAACCCACAAAAGAACCACAACCACAGCCACACACACCAACACAGCTATTGCTACAATATGTTCCATCTTTTCTCCTCCTTTCAGTTTGTTATTTGATTATTTTATACTATAACATAAATCATTAAATTTGTAAAGGGTTATGTCGGAAACCGTCTTCTTGGTACGGTTATATAAAAAAACGAAACTGAAAAGTTTCGTGTATGTTTGTCCGTTTAATAATCGCTGCTCAGGTCTTTTTGTCTTTATAGGTTTCTTAAAATTTCTTTTTTTAGTTTAGAGATTTGGTGATCCAATAAATTAAGTTCTGGAACGGCGACCTGAAGAGAAACTAAATTTTTTAATTCTTTTTCCTTCTCTTTTAAATTGTATTTTTCAATTAATTCTTTATATTTTCGCCAATTGATTCTTTCTCCTTTTAGCAAACTGAAAATATCGACTAGGTCTTTTTTCCCTTTTGTTGTACCTTTTCTTTCAGTTAAGGTAATTGTTTTCAGTATTAATAAAACTTCTGGAATTGGAACAATAAATCCTTCTAGAGACTGAGTGTAATTTTTTATTTCTTCAACCGGCAATCCTAAATCAGAAAAGAAGTCTTCAAAGATACTGCCAAATCCACTCATTCCACTGAATATATCTTCGAAGTTTGCACTCCTAAAGATATCTTCGGTACTAAAACGGGAATCTATTCCGGCATGCCCATACTGGTCGTAAAGCTGCCGCTTCTTGGAATCGCTTAAAACTGCGTATGCCTCTGAGATTTCTTTAAATTTCTCCTCTGCTTCCTTCTTCTTATCTTCTGTGACCCGGTCAGGATGAAATTGCATAACAAGTTTGCGGTATGATTTCTTAATCTCATCCGTTGAAGCATTGCGCGAGACACCCAGAATTTCGTAATAATCTCGTTTGGTTCCCATCATGCTTTTAACTTACTTCTTTTTATCGTCATCTTCTTCCTTGTACTCAGCCTCAATAATATCTTCTTCTTTTTCTGTCTTGCCGCCGGCTTCTTTTTCTTCTGGTTTTGGGCCAGCCTCTTGGCCCGGCTGGGGACCAGCCTTTGCCTGCTCTTGGGCGCTAGCTTTATACATCTCTTCAGCTAGTTTATGCGAAGCCTTAGTTAATTCATCGATTCCTTTCTCTAATTCTTCTTTTGTCATCCCTTCTTTTTTGATTACCTCTTTTAAGGTGTTAAGTTTTTCCTCAATGCTCTTTTTATCTTTATCAGAAATTTTATCTCCATAGTCTTTCAGCGATTTTTCTGTAGCATAAATAAGCGT
>JAHQWX010000186.1 GCA_029856375.1 Promethearchaeia archaeon
CGGTATCGTTGATAACTTTTTTCCTACTTTAAATCTCTTAGCTCCTTGGGAGGATAATATCCTAAATCCTAATAGCGGAGTGATAAATCCTTTTAGCGCTCCAAAAGAAATAAAAATTCCTAATGTTCCAATAAATTTAATTTATAACACAACGAAATCTGAAAACTTTACTTCAAGTCCAGCACCAGAACTACTAATTGGAAATCAGCTCGATTCAACGACATATAACAACGCCTTGGAGAATGACACGTCGTGTTGGAACATTTCCACTTCTGAACAAAGTGGTCGGCATTTAATTCAACTTAATTTCACATTCCACAATTCAAGCTTGTATTCAGAAAGCGAGCGAGGTCAAATAAACGGATTGAACATTGATTCTTTCTTTACATTAAACAATTCATTAAACGGGATAATAATGTTCAGTTTATTAAATCATAGTTCTCAAAAATACGAGTTCAATTATACATTTGATAATTTACATCGTGCGAATGGATTTGAGCTACCTTTAATTAACGAAGCAGATGATATTTTTAGTTATCCAAATAAATCTTCGATGGAACTATACAATGTTTCTTTAATTATTTTCATAAATTCGTCAAATCCATTGAAAATGGCTTTAGACGACATAAATTTAAAATTGATTCATTTCGAACCAAGCTACATTGGTTCTGCAAAGGTTATCTACACAGATGAGTATTGTATTAATAAATACAATGCGTATTCTAGTTCCGATTATCTCAATACCGTTAACCTTCCTAATTTAAAAGTAAATAGCAGTTTATCCGCTTATCAAACCAATGTTGGTACTCTTACGAGATATAACATGACCATATCTAATGTTGGAGATGAAACTGCTAAAAACATTAACATATCCGCATTCGTTCCAGGAGTGCTAGTTGATTATGAATCGAGCCCATATAATTTTTCAATTGCAGGTTCAACAATAACTGGCAATGTTTCAGAAATATTACCTGGGGAAATAATTTCAGATATTTCCTTTGATTTTTTAGCGCCTAATGACGAGCGCATTCCAAATTGTGTCGTAGGATACGATAACTATGTAAAGATTAGGGAATTTAATGTGTCAGATTTTACTTCCGTTACAAATCCAATTTTACTCTCGGCTCCCATTGACTTTAAGACCAAATCTCCAGAAGTGCAAGAAATCGAATTAAAAATTGCGGTTAATAATTCTGCGCCTTATCCGGGAGATCAAATAGAAGTAAATATAACTGCAGAAAATGTTGGAGATTATGGTATTGAAAGATATAACTTATATTGGTTTAATACTCCCAAAACATTACTACCCACATTAGAAGGAATCTTTACTGATAATAATCTTTTGGAGATTACTTCAATCGGAGCAAATACCTCAAAGTCTATCCAAATAGTCGTAAATAAAACGAATTTCATGGGTTATTTACTTATAATTCCCCATTTCTTAGCGTCTATTTTGAACAATCCAACTATTAGCATAAGGAGTTCAAGTCTGGATGTATTAATCGTGGGGGAGATCTCGTTTCAAATAGAAAAAATCGTAAGTAATACAATCGTGTTTCAAGGAGATCTGATATCAATACTCGTAAAAGTAAATAATACAGGAACAATACCTTTCGGTAACTTTTCATTACAAGAGAGAACAACGATATCTAGCAGCGACTTTCAATATCTAGGAAACGAGAGTTACTTCGTAGGAATTTTGAATCCTAACGAAGTAATAAGCTTTACGATAACTATTATTCCTAAACAATGGATTGGGAATTCTCAAATTTCAGAAAGTACATTAACACTTTATACTCCTTACTACTCTGAATTCGTGAGCAATGATTTAGCTATAACAAACTTAATTAATAAATTACTTTTGATACTAATGATTATCGTGCCGGTCGGCATCGTGGCTGTTGTATTGGTTAAAAGATTGATTTTAAATCCAAGGAAAGAGGCTATTGAATAATAGAAATAGGTGCAAGATAATATGGGGTCGCAATTCTTCCGTTCATTGTTGAGGAGTTTCAAAAAACAAAAGTTAAGAACAGGTATCACCATCCTCATTCTTGGTTTGAGCATCGTAATGTATATGGCATTTGGAGCTGGAAGCCAAGCTATTAAAGATAGCAAATATGAAACGTACGATCAATTAAATTTTGACGATTTAAACGTCCTTTTACTGGGTTTTACGCACGATTTAGATGTTGAATTAGAAAATAGATTTGATAATGTTGATAAGATAGAAAAGCGCCTTCTTTTCTATACTACCGTTAAAATCGAGGACAACATCATGAAATGCGTTTTAGTTGGAATTAATTCGTCTCAATACCCAGGGGTTGATACTTTATTACTACGCGAAGGCGAATACTTTAACGACACAGGAGCTAATAATACAGATGTGTTAATGATTAAAGCCTTCGTAGATTACCACAATCTCTTGAATAAAAATCTCTCTTTCTATTTAGGTGATTCCTACATTAATCTAACAATTCGGGCTTCTGTAAGCAGCCCTGAATACATATATGTGTTAGATCCGGATATGTATATGGCTCAAGGAGATATGGGCGTTGCGTATTTTGACATTGAATTCTTAAGAGATTTGTTAAATTTACCAAAAGATTATTCTAATAACTTAGTGATGACTTTTAAGGACGATTCCTTAAAAGGAGATACTATGGATGATATTCACGATTATCTCGAAAATAATTACGAATATATTTTGAATTGGATATCCAGCGAAGATAATCCCTCAAATATGATCCTTGAAGAGGAGACTTCACAATGGGAACCAATAGCGAATACAATGGGCATTTTTTTTCTATTTGTTTCGTTTGTGATAATCTTTTCTACGATGACGCGATATGTTTTTGATCACAAACGCCAGATTGGGACCTTGAAATCAATTGGTATAAAAAGTAGGCACATCATGTTTGATTTTCTTAAATTCGTTTCTTTATTATGGATAATAAGCGCGATTATCGGCTTTCTTCTCGGTTATTATTTAGGGGAATTTATGCTTAATGGATATTTAGAATATTTTGATTTGCCGTACCCAGTCTATAGTCCGTCGATTCAATTAATCTCGATAACGCTCTTTAGTTCTCTTGGAATTACGTTATCAAGTCCTCTCTACGCTCTTTATAGGATCTCTAAAACGCTTCCTGCTGACGCTCTTCAATCTGCTAAAAAATCAACCATAGTAAAAGGGAGCCATGTTCCTTTCCTTGAAAGAGTAATAAGAGTGATTAAAGGAGGTCCGGTCTCTTCAACTACAAGAATCGCGCTAAGAAATGTATTTTTAAAGAAAAAGCGCACATTTTTTCTAATACTAAGCTTAGTTTTTGGATTTACTTTATCGGCGACTATATTATACTTTACAAATTCAGTTTTTTCTTTAATTGACCACGAGATTAGCTTTACGGAAACTTGGGATTACCAAATTGCGTTTACTTCAAACCAATACGGAGACGATTCGCAAATTGCGACTATTTCCGAAATGAATAAAGAAAACATAATTCACTTAGATCCGTATGTAAGCATAGCTGGACGCTTTTACGATTACAAAACGGGAGAAGAATGTGAAGATTTTATTAGAATATTAGGAATATATACGTCCAATTCGCAATTTAGGCATAAAAATTTAATTGAGGGAAATTTTTTTACCGCTAATAACACTAACGAAATTATCATTGGTATAAATTACGGTTTAAAAATTAACGTTGGAATTGGTGATTACATACAGTTTTTTGCAGGTTCTTCCCTGCACACTATGGAAGTGATTGGATTCCACGACGAATCGTCTCAATTTAAGGCGTATGTACCCCTAGAATGCGCTCAAAGCATGCTCGATCTTCCCGAAAATAAATTTTCGGGTTTGTATGTGAAATGCAACAATTCTAAAAACGAAATTGAAACGCAAATAACTCTAATCGAAAATTCTTTTGATAATACTGCCGTTCTTGCAAAAGAAGCGTTTTTAGAAAATGCATTAGAGCAAGAGAGATATATATTTGGGCTCCTTATAGTTTCACAGGGCATTGCTATTGTGATTTCGTTTTTAATTATCACCAATATTTTAAACGTTAACATTCAAGAAAATACGATATATTGGGGGCTGCTCAAGACTCAAGGGTACAAAAAAAGGTCAATATTTAAAGTCATTTTAATCGAAAATATTTTATTAATAATCCTGATGTTAGTTTTTGGATCAATCGTTGGGTATTTCGCGTCTGTTTTTCTTTTAAACGATATAAGCGATGGTATGATCATAATCCAGTCTGTATTTTCTTGGGATTTGACGATATTCTTTGTAATTGAGGGATTTGTGGTTTCAATCGTTTCATTAATTCCCGGAACGCTTTCTGCAATTAGGTTAGATACAAAAAATCTGATACGAGAAAAATTAGCTTGGTGATTTAAGGATTGAAAATATGCTTTTCCCTCTCTCCTAGGCTCTTTACTAAATCTTTCTGGGTGCGAATTGTATTTAAAAAGTGAAATAGGATAAATTTTCGAGAGAAATTTTGAAAAAATACAAAATCTCTTTTTTTTTGTTCTAATTTAAAATTTTACTTCATTTGAGAGTTTTGTAGTCAATTTTTGAAGCCTTTCAGATAACTCTAAATCATTTAATTCTTGGTGCTCAAGAACTCTGTACTTTTCAGGTAGCTTTTCAAAATTTTGGAAGTAAATTTCTCGGATAGTGTCTAAAGAGGGTAAATTATATTTTAGGACACCTTTTTTCATAATGGGAACAAGCATCTTCTCCGAATTAGCGGGAGTTATCTCCTCATCTAGTGCAAGTATGTCTTTTTTAAATTTTCCCTTATTATTATAAATACGAAAAACTTGCTTTTTTCCAGGATATGTAATTTTTCCCTCACTAATTTTAATCTTGGGCTGTCCATTATGCTCTATTAATTTATAAACGCTATTTACAACTG
>JAHQWX010000187.1 GCA_029856375.1 Promethearchaeia archaeon
ACCGAGCAAATTCTTCGTTATTTCGATGGTCTTGAATTGATCGAGCTTTCAGGCACTGATGATAAAGGTAAATTTATTGAGAATGTTGATAGGAATGTTTTAGACCAGTGTTTATATGGATGTGGGTATTTTTGGTTCAAGAAAAGAAAAAAAACAAAGTGATAAACAATTTCAATAATTCAGAAGTTAAGAAATGAATTATATCTACTTATTCCAATTACTTCAATTATTTTTTGGGGATTGATGTGGTTTGTGTGGATAAAATTTGATTTCTTTTATCTATTAACTGATGTTAAAGATTATGGCTTTTTTTATCTAAGTGGAGCGCAAATTCTAAACGATCCCGAAAATCTATATGATGTTTCAGGTTTTTTATATTTACCCTCATTCGCTTGCGTTTTTGTTCTATTTACTTTTATCGATTATCTAATTGGATGGTATGTGTTTTACATAATCAACCTAATTTTTGCGGTACTAAGCCTTATTGAGTTTAACAAAATTTTGAAATTGCTTGATATAGATAAAAATTGGCACAGGTTTCTATTTTTAATAGTGATTTCGGGTGGATGGATGGTTCTTTATAACATGGGATTAAACCAAGTAAAATTCATTATCAGGTTTATATTTTTTTTTGTTATTAGACGAGAGATGACATGTCGCAAGGAAAATATTGAAAAAACTATTATTTATTATGTCATTAATTATTCTCTTTTCTTTTTTGCCATTGGGATGGCACCTTATTTTTTTTTGTTGGCTTTTTTTCTCCTATTCCATGAAATAAAATTCAGAGAAATATTTTCAAAACAAAATATAATGAAATACATTGTTTTCTCGTGTGCGTTTTTATCTCAAAATATATTGCTTGTGATATATCCAACTATGTTTTTAGACTTTCTTTCTAGTGGATTGGGAGCAAAAACATCAACTGGAATAATCCCTCTATTTTATTTAGAAGATATTTTTCAAAATATTGAGCCAATTATTAAGCAAATAATCACAATTAGTTTTTTTTCCATTTTAAGTATCATTTCAATTATAATTTTACTAAATAAGAAATTGAAAATTGAGTATAAATTTGGCCTATTTAGCCTTGCATATATGTTTCTGGGAACATTTTTAGGATCTAACATACAACTTGTTTATTTACCTTTCGTTATGTTACTATACATTCCTTTCCTTGAAAAAGAAGAAGAAGTGGTTGATTTTTTCAAGAAAAATATTCTGTTTTTTATTGGATTGATTTCTATTTTAATGATATATTTTAGCCCCCTAACCTATGTTTATGTTTTTAATGTAAGTAAGATATTTCCTTTCTTATTAGAAGAGCCTTTTTATACTTTACTTTTATGGAGATATGTTATTTTTTATATATTCGCCACGCTACCGCTATTGATACTGTTTTTATTAAGCAGGAAGAATAACGACTTATCAAAGGAAACAGATGCTAAGTAATCTAATTTATCAATAAATTTCCGTCATTCCATCCTTTTCTCTTCTTACTGATTCTAAATCTGCTTTTACCATTATTTCAATTAATTCTTCAAATGAAACTTTTGGGGACCACTTCAAAATTTCTTTAGCCTTAGATGGATCCCCTAATAAATCATGAACATCTAATGGTCTATAGAATTTTGGAACAACTTCAATAATTACTTTTCCGGTATTTGAATCTACTCCTTTCTCTTTTACACCTTCGCCTTGCCACTCAATTTCAAAATCTAGTATTTTTGCGGCTTTTTCGGCGAATTCTCTAACAGAGTGATTTTGGCCCATTGCTATGACATAATCATCTGCTTTATCATGTTGCAGCATCATCCACATCGCTTCAATGTAATCTTTTGCGTATCCCCAATCTCTTTTAGCGTCTAAATTACCTAAACTCAACTTATCTTGAAGCCCCATTTTTATTCTTGCAAGCGATAGCGTAATTTTACGCGTTACGAAATTGATACCTCTTCTCGGAGATTCGTGATTAAAAAGAATTCCGTTACACGCGAACATGTTATATGCTTCGCGATACATCTTTGTAATATGATAAGCAAAAACTTTAGCACACGCATATGGACTTTGTGGATTAAAAGGGGTATCTTCGGTTTGCGGCGAATTTTTCACCTTACCGTACATTTCAGAACTTGAAGCTTGGTAAAATTTTGATTTTACTCCCATATCTCTAACAGCATCTAGTAATCTGACGACACCTAATCCCGTAACATCACCAGTATACTCCGGAGTGTTGAAACTTATCGCTACATGGCTCTGAGCAGCTAGGTTATATATTTCATCCGGTTCGCATTTTTTTAGGATTCTATTTAAAGAGCTTGAATCCCCCAAATCTCCATAATGTAATTCAATGTTTTTAGTATTGACATTATAATTTTTAAAATATAGTTGTTCTATTCTTGGTCGGCTCATTATACTCGAACGGCGAACGAGTCCATGAATTTTATATCCTTTCTCAATTAAAAATTCTGCGAGATAGGAGCCATCCTGTCCTGTGATCCCAGTAATAAGGGCGTCAGTCACTTTCTTTTTACTCCTTTTAATTTTCTGAAGAATATACAATTAAAATTAAATTTTAAAAACTTTAATGTGATAAATAAATGGTAAGATTTAATTATATTTTTCTTAATTGAGATGCAATTTAATGAAAGTTATTTATTCTAGAGCCCCAGTAAGAGTGTGTGATATTGGAGGTTGGACAGATACTTGGTTTTATAAGCCTGGTGCAGTCTTTAATATATGCGTTGACCTTTATAGCTATGTGAGAGTGGTCGAAAATGAGACCAATTCGATTAATATTACTTCGGAGAATCTCGATCTAAATCAAAAAATTAAAAATTACCGGCAAATAGAATATAATGGAACCCTAGATTTATTGAAAGCAGCCGTTAAACGAATGAATATACAAACTGGGTTAGATATTTACGCACGCTCGGATGCACCGCCAGGTTGTGGAACTGGAACAAGCGCTAGCATTGCTGTCTCCTTAATCGGAGCCTTGGCAAAATTTACAGATAATAATATGAGCATCTATCAAATTGCCGAATTGGCTCACAAACTCGAAACCGAAGAGCTGGGCTTAGAGAGTGGCGTTCAAGACCAATTTGCGGCAGCATTTGGTGGCATTAATTTTATGGAGATTGATTATCCTGTCGTAAAAAATTCAAATATTAAAATTTCTGAAGAAAGAACATTTGAATTAGAGAGCCAAATGATTCTAGTCTATTTTGCTTCGAGAAGTTCAAGCGAAATGCATGGACAAGTAATTCAAAAATTTAAATCTGGAGAAAAACAGACTAAAAATGCTTTAGATACTTTAAAGGATTGTGCATATCAAATGGTAAAAGCAATTAATTCTGATGATATGCACGATATGGGTGATATAATGAATCAGAATTGGGAAGCCCAGAAAAAATTACACCCAATGATGACAAATCTAATTATCCAAAGAATTGAAAAAATATCTAAACAAAAAGGATCAATAGGTTTTAAATGTAATGGTGCTGGGGGTGGAGGCTCTGCAATAATATTAGCTAGAAAGGGAAATGAATACAAATTAAAAAAAGCTTTAATTGCTGAGAATTTAATCCTCCTTCCTTGTAAAATAAATTTTAAGGGATTAGAGGTGTATGAAAAAAGAGCAAGAGATAAAAAATCTTAATATCTTTAATTTAAACTAACAAATAAAGACTTTATTTCCCTTAAAAAACATTGAAAATTAATATTACTTAAGATTTGTAAAATTAAGAAAAAATTAATTTTCGATTTAAAATAGGAAAAAATTTCTTAAATAAATCCGTAGTTATGATTAGATATCTCTTTATTTTAATTATTTTAAATAATCTATTTAAATTGACTTTTCGATAATAATATTGTATGCTTTTCAATAATTTTATAATAATGTACTTGGATTGTTCATTTCTTGCTTTAATTGCCTTTCTAGATGGAATATTTTTTAACCATTTTCTACTATGAAAATCTCGAATTATCCAATCATTTCCATTGGTTAAGATGCCAAAATTTGGAACCGTTATGTCTATATTATCGCTAAGGTATAATATTTTTTCTAAATTTTCCCAATCGGTTAAAATTAAGGATTTTAAATTCTTTTTAACTAATATGACTATCAAAGTTTTACCAAAATATTCGTAAAATAAGAAATTCTTTAAATTAGGTTTATAAATAAGCCAGTCTCTTTGATTTAAATCAATTATCAATTTATCTTTTTTTTTAAAATGGCGTTTGGGGCGATAACCATATAATCTTAATATATTTTTAACAAAATCCAAGTTTCTATTATTTAAAGATACGGATAAGAGATTTTGAATTGATTGACTTTTATTGTTCGATAATATATAATCGACTTTAATTATATACTTCTGTATCTCCCTTTTTTTTTTGTTTTTAACAAACTCTAGCATCTCTTCCATCCTGACAGTCCATGTATGATTTTTAAAAGCTCTTTTATATCCATTTTTAGCAATTTTTTCTCGTTCTTTTTCATTCTCTAAGTAATATTGGATTTTTTCAAAAAGCTCCTTTTTGTTATTCCAACATACTATCTCTTTATCAATTTCGAAAAACTCCTTAACTGCGGGAGTATATTGCATTAATTGAAAAGCACCAGCCATGCAAATTTCAAATGTTCGAAGGTTTACTATCCTTCCATATGGTTCTAAAGGTGCAAAAGATAAATTTATTTTTGTCTCATTATATAATTTATTAATTGACTCGTAAGACCACTTCATTTCCAAACCATGGCCAAACGGGAAGATATAATTTATTTTTTCTCTTTCGCAAAAGTTTTTCACTTTATTAAGCCAATATCCACGTTCTCCATAATGTCGACCAATAAATTCCACATCATATTTTTTTTTTTTATATATTGGATGGAAT
>JAHQWX010000188.1 GCA_029856375.1 Promethearchaeia archaeon
AGAAATTATATCACTTGGTCGCTGACAAGATTCATGCGCGGGCTCGTGGTCCAGTTCAAATCCTCACAAGACAGCCCACTGAAGGACGCGCGAGAGAAGGGGGCTTGAGGTTCGGTGAAATGGAGAGAGATTGTTTAATTGGGCACGGTTCAGCACTCCTCCTTAAAGAACGCCTTCTGGACGAATCGGATAAAACTATAGTATTAGTATGTCATAAGTGCGGTCTCTTAGCAGTCTACGATCGCAATCGAGACATGACTTATTGTCCTATTTGCGGACAAGGAGTAAAGATCTCTAAAGTAGTTTGCAGTTACGCGTTTAAACTGTTAATGCAAGAAATGATGAGCCTTGGATTAGCTCCAAGGTTGAAATTAAAAGATAGAGTCTAAATTCACTTTCTAATTTTTTTCATTGAATAAGTTTTTTAACTTTTACACCTATTTTTCGATTGTTATTTACAATTGGAGTTCGTGAAACATGAATAAGAAAAAGAGATCGCAGCAAATTGAGAATTTTCAAGAAACGCATATTAATGAGAAATACAAAAATTTGGATTTTACAGTAGTTCTCGTTCAAACCGAAACAGCTGGGAACATTGGATCCGTATGTAGAGTTATGAAGAATTTTAGATTTAGCAAATTAACAGTACTTAATCCTATTGAAACCGTTGAAAATATTAACAGTTACGAAACGAAGGGATTTGCAATGCATGGTAAAGACATTCTCACTAATTCAAACATAATAAATTCTAAAAACTCAGCAGATCACATACATGATTTAACCAATTATCTGAAAAGTTTTGATTTAATTATTGGTACTACTGCGAAAGGGAAGAAATACATAAATATCAAAAGAATCGCTATGTTCCCGGAAAACTTTTCGCTACCTATGTCCGAAAAACCTCTTAAAGTAGCTATTTTATTTGGAAGAGAATCGAGAGGCCTGACCAACGACGAAATACGCCTTTGCGATGTTGTTTTAAGGATTCCAACTTATAACGAGTATCCCACTTTAAATCTTTCGCATGCGTGCGGAATAATACTTTACGAATTTTTTAAAAAGATAAATGTGATAAATATCGGAAGAGGAAATAAACCCGTTTTATTAGCAGATAGAGAAGAGCGCGCCATATTATTTGGTATATTAGAAAATCTATTAAAAACCGTAAAGATAAAAAATTTCAAGCAATATCACGCGCTCGACGCTTTCAAAAACATTATCGAGCGCTCCTTTATGTCAAAAAAGGAATTAAGCTTAATTTTAGGATTCTTTTCGAAGTTAAAATTAGTTTTAGACGATTATTCGATACTTCAAAAATAAAAAAAAGGAGTAATTTAAAATTTAAAATAAGTTCAGTATTCCACTTGCAATGAAATTGTATAGCTCTGGCAAAATACAGTAAAATAGGAACAATATAAAGTATGTTATCAGTGAAATCCACAGAGATTTTTCCCAACTATCTGAAATCAACCACCTAACTATAACCAATAATAATAGAAACGCAATTATTGGAGATAATCTAATTAGGAAGTTTTGACCACCACCGTCAATCGCGTCTCGGATTCCCGCTAGGAGGTCGCCAATAGCTTGAAGAACTTGGTCAAGAGCTCCCACTATAACGGGGATAATTAATACTGCAATAAACGCGACTAATAATATCATCCACTTTCTATCCGATGCGCGCATCTTGGAGTCGACTAAATATACCGCAAGATACATTATCAAAGCAACTAATATTGTCGCAACTATGAGCCAAATAAGAAACATTACGGCTTCCGGAAGTTGTAATAACATTTTATTCACTTTTACTTTCTAAAAATATTGTATACTATAGAATTTTCAAGAAGTTTTATATAATTTTACCTTATTTTTTTTAGAAATATGATTCGAAACATCTTGAAAGAGTTTCGTTAAAAACAGATAGGTTGGTGCAAGCCAATCCCTCAACTGAATTCTCATATTTTTAATGCAGCCTCATTGGGATGATATTTTTTTGTTGTTTTTAGTTTTATCGTTTTCTGTAGAAAGCAAATTTTTACCCATTCGCTTCATTTGAAGATACTCTTGATATGCTTTCTCTTCCTTTCTTTT
Source organism: Promethearchaeia archaeon (assembly GCA_029856375.1). Classification (GTDB taxonomy): domain Archaea; phylum Asgardarchaeota; class Lokiarchaeia; order Sigyniarchaeales; family SOKP01; genus 6H3-1. The sequence continues at coordinate 2,092 of JAHQWX010000188.1, forward strand.
TCTTACTCTCCAAATTATCAGAAAATCTATTACAGTTACACTAACAATCACAGATATAATTGCTATAATATAAAGGGTATTTGGATCTCCAAGAATCTGATTAATCCAATTTCCATTATCGTCTCCTCCATTGCCCGAATAATCTATCTCAACAAGTTTTCTGGTGTAGACATCTTTATACCATATAGAAGGGTCGTTTCTATGATATACAGTAATTGTCGCTTCAGAATAAATCAAAACTCCCGAATTTTCGTCGTAATAATAATCTACAGAATAATCTGCATCGTGAGGAGCAGTAGTTATTCAATGACCAGGTATTTGAAAATTTCCTGCGAAACAAGATCCCGCACAATTCCATTTTCTTGCATTATAATACTTATTGGAAACATATACTGTTGATTTATTTTGATAGATAAATTTGCAATCTTTTATTCCATTTATACCAAGTCCAATCATTAATTCATCAAACCTCATAAATTGCCAATATCCTGGGGTTTCAATCGTGGAATTGCAAAATAATAATGTAGACAACGAAGAAAAGTTCAAATCCCCGATAATTTTAGTTACATTGTGAATAACTCTCTCAAATAGCTGAATTCTATATTTAAATGTCCCATTCGTAGATTGATCTTTGTCGCAAGAGTATCCTTTCCAAATATTCATGTCGTAAATTGCCACTACATTGAAATGACCCGAAGAGTACATCAGATTATATTCTTGTGTGCTAGATTTAATACCCGTACTTTCATCGTAGGCACTATATTCTTGAGTAATCGAATATTTCAATTTTGATATTGTTTCAATGTCCGGAAACCTTTGGGGGAGTGCCGCTACTATAATAGTATCGAATCCTAATCAAATCAAGAAAAATCCAAGCAAAATCAATTTTGTATTTCTCTTTAGAATTGTCACCATCCATCGCCTAATTTTACCAATGCAATATTATTTTATTTAAATATTGAATTCCGCTTCAGTAATTTATATTTTGCGGAAAAGCAAGTTATTTTATCAAGAAATTTGAAAATATAAAGTATGTCAGCATATTTAGACAATTTAAAATTTAAATACCGGCGTTAGAGAGAAAAAGATGAATTGCAAAACCTAAACAAATTGCTGCTACTACAATTGTAATTGCATACAATCGAACAGATATATCGCTGCTGTATTTTGTATACAAAATTAAGACGCTTAAAAATCCAATGCCAATAGCTGTGAGTATCCACGCCCAAACGTATATATGTAGGATCATACTTTATCGTTGAATAATTAAGTAATTTAAATTACTTTAACTTAATTAAATTTAATATTGTTATTAAATTATAATATAAAGAAACTTGAGGGAATTTAGATGCATTTTCTTACAGTTTTAGTTGAAAAACCAATATTGGAAAATCCAAGTGAAAATTATCCAGAAATTCATCGACATTTTACGAGGTATTCTAAAGGAATATTTACGGGACCCGTGATCAAAGCAAGATTTACAGCCAACAAAATCACTTTAAATGGAAGCTTTGAATACGAAGATTTCATACAAGAATATATTACCTCCATAATGCCAGACGGAGAATTTCCTGTAACTTCAATCGTTTTTGCCGCAAGAGACCTAAAGGAGGATTTATACAAATTAGGATTGGATTGGAAACTGGCTAAATCCAAGGGAGATACAAAAAATTTTAAAGGTTCATTTTCAGATTCCTTCACAAAAAAGAAATTGAACGAGGTTATTAAGACTTTAACCAAGCGAAGTTATTACTTTTCAAATTTTAAAATAGAAGGGTATTCGGTAAAATGTAAAAAAAAACCGCCTCAACCCTCAAAAAAGCCACCATCAGACGATGAAATTCAAAAGCTAACTAGTTTTTGTGTGGGTAATGCAAAAAACACAAAAAAAAATAAAGAAAAGTTGTTCAAAGAATTAATACCAGATTTCATGGAAGAATTGCCAGAGAAATTTAAATCGATTACTTTAATTAACGAGTACAAGTTCAATAATATTATTTTACCAAAAAAAGTAAAAAACTCGATATTAATGAGACTTATGGCAATACGCGAAGGTAAATTAGTTAGAACTCTCAGAATTGATAACGAGGAAGAATTCACGAACACCCTTAAAATCTCAGTATGATCTCCTAATAATTAATTTTTAAAAAAACTTTAATTCCAAAAAAGATTCATTAATGTATAACCAATATCTTAAAAGTCAGTGAACTCTTATATCCGAACTCGATCCATCATTACGCTCGTTTTTATTCGTCATAGGAGGCAACATTTGTATTGAAGTTGCGATAGAATTGCATAATTCAAAAACTAAAGAGATAACTGACGACGAAATTACTGAAAATATAAAAGCTCGAATTCAAGATACTGATATCGATTTTGAAGAAAACGATGAGGAAAAATTAAAATTAAACACCGTTAGAAAAACGCTGTACAAGTTATATTCAGCAAAACTTGCACAATTTAGAAGAGTGAGAGATAAAAACACGGGATGGTTTATATATTATTGGTGGCACGATTTCGAAAAATTAAACGAGATTTTATTAGAGAAGGAACAACAAATAATCGGGAAATTAAGAGATCGATTAAAATTCGAATTAAATAATTACTTCTTTATTTGTGAAAAGTGCAGAAGACCCGATACAAGATTTAAATTTGATGAAGCTGTTGATTTAAATTTTAAATGTCCTAATTGCGAAGGAATTTTAGTTGCTGACGAAAATAAAGATATTATTGATTTCTTGAAAGAAAAAATCGTTCTATTACAAGATAAAATCAATCATTTCTAAATAACTAGTCTTTCG
>JAHQWX010000189.1 GCA_029856375.1 Promethearchaeia archaeon
CCAAAAAACACGAAGAATATACGGGAGTACCAAACGAAAGGATATTAGAGAACGCAGTTTGGATAGTAAAAGAAATGAAAAAAAGCAATAAGGAAATGTGGATCAGAACGCCTATTATCCCAAAATACACTGCTACTGAAGAAAATATAAGAGCGATTGGAAAGTTTATCGTTGAGAAATTGGAAAACAAAATCGATAGATGGGACCTCCTAAGCTTCAATAACCTCTGTTCGGCGAAATACGAGCGATTAGATTGGGATTGGCCATTAAAGGACGAGCCAATTATGATGCAGGAAGAAATAGACCACTTGTTCGAAATCGCCAAAGAAACTGGTGTGAAAAATGTACATTGGTCTGGATTGACTAAAAGATCTAAAGCAGAGGACAACGAAACAAAAGAGCAAGGAAATTCAAAAATACCTTCTTGTTAAGAAAACATTTATAAAATAAATTAAATAACACTTACAATTAGTGAATAATATGGGAAATAAGAAAGAATTACATAATTGGAGTTCCGAATTATCAGAGTCCTCCATCGATTTTACTCAACCTGACATAATGTTAAAATTAATTGCAACGGTTGACTCTCGTGGTTGGCCGCACTTAACAATTATCACTAGTAATCGCGCAATCGCTAAAGATCAAGTGGTTTGGGGGCGATTTACTGATGGATTAAGTAAAAAACATGTTCTTGACAATCCTAAACAAGGAATAATTTATATGACGGGAGACATGCCTTTTCGAATATTACAATTAAAAATTGACTTTACCCACACTAAAAAGGATGGTCCAGACATAGAATATTTTAACCAGAGTAATCTGATGAGATATATGACCTATATGAATGTTTACAAGGCCTATTACAATAAAGTCGTTGCCGCATCGTCTGTGAGGAAACTATCATTAGGAGGTATTGCCATGGGAATAATTAAAGCTATGATGGCAAAGGGAGCAGCTAAAACTAAACTTGGCGAGAAGCGATTAAATCCGGTTGGATATAAAATATTTAAAGGTCCAATAAATCCAAAATTCATTGCATATATCGATCCATCGGACGGGTATCCAATCATCATACCTTGCGTCCAGCTCACAGCGGCAGATCACAATAGATTTGTCTTTTCTCCAAGCGTATTAAAAAATGATTTAGGGAATATCCCAATTGGTTGTATTACTGCAGTTCTTGGTATGACATTTAGTTTAGCAAATCAACTAGCGAAGGGAACATTCATCGGATTTAAAAAATTTAGAGGGATTAAATTAGGAGTTATCGAGATAGAGGAAATATATAACAGTTCCCCGCCTCTACCGGGTAAGATATATCCAGAGATATTTCATAGACCTAAGGTTACAGATTTTCATTTGTAATTATTTTTTCTTTCTTTATTTAGGCGCTCAATAATTTTACTTTCAAGTTCTATTTCAATGGAAATAGAACATTTTTAAAACTGAGAATTTTCATATATTATAATAATATGTCTAAAAAAGGTAAGAAGGAGCCTGAAGACATCGATTCGTTTGATAATCCATATTTAGACGAATTATCAGAACATAAATCGTTCTCTTTGAAAGGATTATCCGCCATAGATCACACTTTAAAGGATATTAGATATAAGGCGTATCGCGGTCTCTTTAAAGATATAGAAATTAGTCGAAAGGAGTATATTTTTCTTAATTTGTTATTTATCGCGATTTTAAGCATTACCATAATAGAACTCGCAATCCAACTCGAGCTTGGTGGTTTAACTGATCTAGGACAAAATATTGCTGGTTTAATTCCAGGGGCTGTTATTGGAGTGATTATTTCAGCGGCTTTAATCGATAAACTTAAAAAACGGGTCGGAGTTATTAAATATCTATTAGTAATCGCAGCAATTACAATATTTATTCAAGTTACCTTTTTGCGAGGTGTGGTTGGCCCACTTAATATCGTTTGTTTCATTATAAATAGTTTTATCGTTATGGTTGTAATGTTTATAACCCAAACTCTATTTTTAGAGTACTCGTCGATATTAGAAAGGGGGCGCATAATTTGCTTTATCTTAATTGAAGTAAGCGTAATAATTTTAATATTGATTATTCTTGTTGGGATGGGGACATTACTTTTTCACCCCTTATTGTATATACCATTGATTTTTATTATATTACCAGTTTATTACATATACAAAAATAAACAGCTTGAGAGGCCACCCCTAAAAGGGACAAGTATTGAAAAGAGGCATGTGAACAGAGATGTAGTTATTTTTCTGCTACTAATGTCGTTCTTTAGTTTCACAATTGGTATGACGGCTCCTATTGGTGATATTCAAATAGTATTGCAGGAAAGTTGGCTTGGAGAACATATTTTATTGCTGATTTTAATTACCATTTTATTTATGGCAATCACAACTGCGATAGTCGGATTAATATTTGATTTTATAGGACGCTTGGCCACTTTATCAAATATAGTTTTAGCTGTTGCTTTAGCATCATTTCTGAGTCTATTTGAGTTTGATATACCTCATATTAATTTATCAATTGTAATCAGCTCTTATATAGCTGGTTTTATAGCAATCCCATTATTAATAGGTGACATTACAAAGCGTAACAATTATGGCAAGATGCTTGCTCTTTCTTTCTCAATATTTATTATCGGCTTAATATTAGGAATTGGTTTAAAGTCACAGATTCCTCAATGGACAAGCACACCTCAAGATGCAGATTTGATTTCACTAGGAATTCTATATCTCGGCTCAGTTATTAGTTTAGTATTGCTTGTTAATTCAAAAGAGACTCTACCCTATAAAGAGCAAGAGTGGTCCAAATCATTAATTCACTTGTTTGTAATTCATGAATCAGGAATTCTTCTCTATGAATATGCGTTTGAAAAGCAAGAAGAAAAACTTCAAGCAGACTTAGTCTCTGGCGGTATTATTGGGTTAGTAACAATGTTAAGAGAAATCACTAAAGGAAAAGAGATTCTAAAGACAATTGATCATGGAGATAAGAAATTGATGTTTAAATATAACACGAAAAAAGATGTTTTATTTGTGCTTTTGATAAAAGAAGATTTAATCGTATTAAGAAAAAAATTGGACGATTTTTCATTAGATTTTGAATCAAGATTTAAAGATTTACTAGAAAATATCTCGGGTGTTAGGGTAAGAGATTGGCAAACGACTGAGGAATTAGTTGATAAGTATTTTAAAAGGAAATATTTTGATTTTTTTTCAATCCCGCATACCTGAAAACTTAAATACGAGGTAAAAAGATAATTTGGATAAAATTACTATAATTCGATGGGACAATCAATTAGGACCTCAACCCATAATACAATATCCACCAGAAAAGGAATTTCTAGAAAAAGAAATTTTTTTAAAAATCTGGGCTAAATACGAGCTTCAAAAGGAGAAATCCTTAATTATTCTTACTACTGAAGATAAAAATCGAAATTATTTATCTATTGCCCAACAACACGAATCGGATTTATATTTTCTTGTCCTTGAACTAGAAAAGAGTAATCATAACCAAAATTTCGACGATTATTTTGAGATTTTAGCTTCAATTAGTAAAAATGTTATTGAATTAATACATTCGGATCAATTTATGAGAGCGTTATCTGAAGGATACAACCAAATTAAGAGTTTTGTTAAGTTGGATAGCGAACAAAACTTCCTAAATTTATTTAGGGATAAAATTAAGCAAAGAATTCTGACGATTTTGGAAAAAGGTGCAATTTCAAAATCTGAACTAATCAGAATTTTGAGCGAAGATTTTGGATTTTCAACCGTAAACATAGATTTGCTTTTAACTCCTTTTATAAAGGAGGGGCTAATCTTAAAAAAGGATATTCCTGGTATAAAAGAGTGCTTGTTTCTCGTTAACGATTTAACCCTTTTTAGAATACCTCCTAAAATTATTAAATCGGATGTGGGGCAAAAAGATAAAGGGATTGCAGATTTTTCTGAAGATTTGTCGAGCAAATTAAAAGAATTTTTCATTAATTTTGATTGCATTCCAGAGATTAAAGACAATTCTCTAATCTCGCTAATTTTTGACGAAAAAATCTACAACCTTTTAAAGGTGTTAAGAAAAAAGAGTATCTCCGTTTTAAAGACGCTCTCAATCCTAGAAAATAAACAAGGAATATTCGAAGATTTAATTGAGAAAAAAATAATTATAGAAAAAGCTGGAAGAGTCTACTTATTTTCCGATGTTAGGTTTATCACCTTTATTCCTCTTTTCTTAATTAAAGATCTTAAATCTCGATATAAGAATTTAGAAATCACATCTGATCAGTACTTAACTCACATAGAAGTTCTGCTAAACCAATTAAATAAGAAGAAAAAGCAGATTTATACGATAATATAATTAATTATTGTGGTTTAGCAAAAATTGCCTTTACTCTAAGAGTGTCGAACATACTCGTAGGAGCTGGTTTAATTAAACAAACTGTATCTGCGCCGCGACCAGTGCCACCTATACATATGATATCTTTCTCAATATCCTGAATATAGCCCGCATCTACGGCCATCGAGGCAATCTCCATACATACTTTAGTGCCTTGACTAAAATTTTCTCGCAAAAATTTAGCCATTAAATCAACGAAATCCCATTGATTAAATTTCATTCTTATGTTTCGATCGATGCCTGCCATGGAGTGAGTCCCAGAAAATAATTTTAGACCTTTATTTTTTAATTTCTCCATTTTGATCTCGTCAAACTCTTGGCGCATGCTTTTTCCGCCTTTAACTACGAAATGGTACGAGTGGGTAATACAAACTAAATTATACTCCGTAGAATCAAATATCTCTAATACCTTTTCTGCCGTACTGCCAGTAGTACTAGCAAATACAATATCCTTTATATTTAATTGATCAGCGTATTTTTTTGCAATTTTAACTG
>JAHQWX010000190.1 GCA_029856375.1 Promethearchaeia archaeon
TACACGATGTTATGAGAGTAATAGAAGTGACTCAGCAATTTAAAATTCCTTTTAGTATATTAATTAACAAGTCCGATTTGGAGAGCGAATTTCAAGAGAAATTCAAGGAATTTATCAAAGATAAAAAGTACAATGTTATTGGTAAAATACCTTTTGATTTTTCAGTTGCGGAAGCAATTTCAAATGCACAACCCGTCGTCTCATACGCCCCAAACTCCAAAGCAGGTTTAGCTTTAAAAAAAATCTACGAAAAAATTAAAAAGGAAGTATTAAAAATTAATTAAACTTATAATTATCGAAAACAAGAGGTTAAAATTTTATGAAAGTTGCAATTGCTACAGATTATGGATCTGTTTCGGCACATTTTGGTAGATGCCCTTCATATACACTTTTAGATATTGAAGAGGGAATCATAGTAAATAGAACGGAAGTTGCTAACCCAGGACATGCAACTGGTGCAATTCCTCAATTCATGAACGAAAAGGGAGTAAATGTTATGATTGCAGGTGGTATGGGTTGGCGTGCTCAAGAATTTTTCAAGCAATATGGAATCGATGTAATCTTAGGAATAACTGGTAATATCGACGATATAATTGGGAAAATAAAAAACGGTACTTTAGAAGGTGGAGAAAGTTTATGTTCTCCAGGAGGAGGAAAAGGATATGGTATTCCAAAGGAAGATGGGCATTCTCACGAATAATTAGTAAAGCTTTTATAAATAAATATCAAAAAATTTAAGAAATATCCAACTATTAACTTATTACAATAAATAAGTTTTTAGTGGATCTATAAATGAAAAGAATTATAGCTTTACCTTCCGAAGGACCCAACTTAAGTGACAATATATCACCCCACTTTGGACACTGCCAATATTGGGTAGGCGTTGCAGTTGATGGAAATAATAAATATGAAATATTGTTTTCAGAAGAAAATAGGGGTCATGGTGCTTGTATGGAACCAGTTTTTAATTTAAAAGAAAAAAATGTTACTGATTTTATTGCGAATGGTATTGGAGGACGACCATTTATGGGTTTCATTCAACTCGGAATAAACATCTATGAGGGAGTAAATTCCTCGTTAGAAAAAAATATTGAATTATTCCTAAAAGGACAATTAAGACCATTAGGAGGCCCAAGTTGTGCAAGCCACGATCACAATGGTGCTTGCTAATATTAATTTTATTGCGTATAATGGTTATTGGTGAAGATTATAGCTGGGCAAGACGATTTCGAAAAATTTGTAAATGAGCTCCAGAAAGAAATCGATGAGAAAGCGCTAGAAGAATTTTCTCCCAGAGTGTTGGAATTATTTAAAAATCCTCAAAACTGGGGAGCTATAAAAAATCCAACTGTTGAAGGTGAATTATTAGGTCCATGTGGTGATACGGTTAAATATTTCATAAAAATTAATAGTAAAACAGAAGTTATAGAAGATATAACTTTTATAACTGATGGATGCGGTCCAAGCATAGCATCAGCAAGTCAAACTACAATGCTTGTGAAAAATAAGAGCGTCGCAGACGCGTTAAAATTAGAACCTGAGGATGTAGCTATGCAATTAGGGAAATTACCTCCAGAACATGCTCATTGTCCTTTACTAGCAATTAATTCTTTAAAAGAAGTACTTAATAAGTATTTAAAAACTAAGAAATGACTAATTAATTAGGTTTCTTTTATCACGATATCTTTTTTTAAGAAGTAGATGTTTTTTGAACTACATTTTGGACAAGCTAAAGAGATTTTTATTTTTTCCGAAGCACTTTCATCTTCCCATTCGTTTAAACACTCGGTACAACCATAACCCACAAAAACTTTCTTAATTCCGACTGGTCCGCCTTCTATTCTTATAGCCTTCCCATAGATTAGTGCTTCAGTAATTTTTTTATGTGCATTCTCTAAGATACGGGAGAATGTAGGCTGACTAACATTCATTAATCTAGCGCATTCTTCTTGTTTTTTGTTTTGATGGTGCCTTAGCCTCATCGCTTCGAATTCTGCAATTGATAACACAACCTCGTAGCCTTTTTTAAACGAGTCACTTCGCGGTTGAAAATAAGTGAAATCTGGAGTTCTTTCCACGTGCCGAATTCTATGAGGTCTTCCCATTTCTCATCAAGTAACTTTTTTAACGTTGTATTAAATCGTACGAAACTGACTTAGCTAATAAATTATTATTCATAAAATTTTTTATGAAATATATAAGAAAGTCTTCTTTTTTAAATCAAGTGCTCTTCGTTCGAGTTAAAGTTTAATTTTACTAAAATTAAATTTAATAATGACGATACGATTCTACGAAGAGAGTGAAGAAAAATTAGATACTTAGAATATCAATTAATCGTTGGCGACTCTCCCAGAGATATAATCTTAAAAAACTTGAAAGCTGTATATTACAGCGAAGAACGCTCTCAATTTGAATATAAATTCAAGCAGTTTTGGAATTTCTCATTAATTTTTCATAAAAACAGTTTTGATGTAATTAAATGGAAAAACTCTATAGCGTGGGCAGATAAGCGAGAAGATATAATTGACAAGGGAAAATTTATTGGTTCTAGTGCAGGCTTGTTTTTTTTCGATGTGAACGACGAGAGCTCGTGGATTGATACGCAAAAGATGGTAGAAACTTTTAGAAGTAAGACTCTTCACGAGTCGCATTTTTTGTTAATAGGTTTAGTCGAAAACAAAGCTGCAATCCAAAATTTAAAAACTAATAAAGAAAAACTACAAGATCTGGCAGATATAAAGAAGTGGGTTTCTCAAAGAAATGGCACATTTAAGCTAGAGAACTTAGCTGAATTAAAATTGAATTTAACTCTTTTTCTCAATGAAATTTCTCATTTCTTCCTCCAAAATATAAGAAATTTTACAGATTTTTCCAGAGTGGAGTTGAAAGAAGTGTTTTACATTGATTATGAGGATTTAGAGGAACTGAAAAACATAGAATTAATGCTCGAGAATCAAGTAGAAGCGGGAGAAAGTGTAGACGAATTGCTTACAGAGCTATTCTTGGAACATTTAAAAGCACCAAAAGTGCAAGTAGAGGATGATAGTATTGAAAAATATCCAATAAAAGCAGAGAAAAAAATTGAGAAGCGCGTTGAATTACTCCCGATAAAAAAGATCCTAAAAAGAATCAGCGACGATATGAGAAGAATGTGCCCCGTGTGCGGAAATCAAAATAGAAAGATGATTCGGGAAGTATTGGATAAAAAATATGTCATAATGGATTATCCGCGCGTCTACGGTACAAAACTTATTTGCGGATTGTGTGGTGCAGAGTGGCGTTAGACTTTTTCTTCCGTGTAAATTCACTCTTACTAATTACTGCCCCATTATTAATCTCTAAAGAAAAATTTTTAATTGTTTAGATATTTAACTTATTCTAATTGAGAGCTTTTGGGTGTTTAAAATAAAAATCGAACTTGCAGAAAGGCTTACAAAATTACCGAAATACATCTTCGCGGCAATAGAAGAGCTAAAATTGAAAAAGAAAAAGGAAGGAATAGATCTGATTCCGTTGGGTATAGGTGACCCAGATATTCCAACGCCTCCCGAAATCGTAGAAGAATTAATAAGACAGGTAAAAAGACCAGAGAACCATCAATACCCTACTTCAATGGGGGAAACTGACTTTCGAGAAGCAGTAGCGAGATGGAATAAAGTTAGATATGGACTGGACTTCGATATGGAGACTGAAGTAACTAATGTAATTGGCGGGAAGGAAGGAGTTGCCAACATTGCGAGGGCGTTTGTAAATCCCGGGGATATAGTGCTGTGCCCGAATCCTGGTTATCCAGTTTATCAATGGGGTGGAACTACTCTATGCGATGGGACGCCTCACTTAATGCCACTCAAAAGCGAAAACAATTTCCTCCCGGATTTTGATTCAGTTGATACCAATATCTTGAAAAAAGCGAAATTGTTATATTTAAATTATCCTAATAATCCAACCGGAGCAATCGCTCCCGAAGAATATTTAAAGATAGTGTGCAATTTGGCAGAAGATTACAATTTTTTCGTGGTATACGATAATCCTTATTCGGAATTCACTTTCAACGATTATATTGCTCCAACAATTTTACAAATCAATAGAGAGATCGGGATTGAAATTAACTCAGCTTCAAAAACCTTTTGCATGACGGGCCATAGGTGTGGCTGGGCAGTTGGTAATAAAGAAATTATTGGAGGTCTAAGAAAAGTAAAATCGCAAATAGATTCAGGATGCCCAATGTATACTCAAAGAGCAGTAGCAAAAGCTTTAAACTATTATGATTCTCAAAATAAACCTGAAATCGTCGCAAAAAACATGAAAACTTACGAGAAACGGCGAGATGTCCTAATTGATGGGTTAAATAAGATTGGTTGGCCTACGGAAAAGCCAAAGGCAACATTCTATGTTTGGACGAAACTTCCAGAAGGGGAGACAGATTCGATGAAATTTGTCATGAAATTAATAGAGGTTGGAGTTGTGATTACGCCTGGTATCGGTTTTGGCGAATATGGGGAAGGATTTGTTAGGTTTGCGTTGACTCAGCCCATTGACCGAATTAAGGAAGCGCTTGAGAGAATCTCGAAAGTCCTAAAATAAGTCTTTGCCCTATTTTTTAGATATTTTTTAATTGAATAAGATTGAAATATTATTTGTATTATGACTTCTAAATTACCTAAATACAAAGATACCTCGCTCTCATTTGAAGAAAGAGTAGACGATTTAGTTTCACGCATGACTTTATCAGAAAAAGTCTCGCAAATGCGCAATCACGCGTCCGCAATTAAGCGACTTGGAATACCTGAATATAATTGGTGGAACGAGTGTTTACACGGTGTCGCAGGTGCGGGAATTGCAACAGTATTCCCCCAAGCTATTGGTATGGC
>JAHQWX010000191.1 GCA_029856375.1 Promethearchaeia archaeon
TGCAGAATAATAGTGATGCAACATTAAATGATCGTGCATAGGAAAAATCCCCGCGAGAGATAAACCAACGCACGCACTTATTGAAGTTATTTCCGCCCCGATTAAAATCCATTTAAATATTCCTTCGCGTTGTATCATTCTACCAAGATAAATAAAAAATGGAATTGCGACAATTCCCGCAATAATAAGCGCCAAATTAAAAATAATTCCCGGTACTCCGGGAACAATACCTAATTGACTAACATAGTGCGTGACCATGGTATATCCCGTTTCTGACGCCATAACAACTGCAATAAGTATAAGTCCCGCCCCTAAAGCCATAGATACCAAGCCGAAATACCCACCTGGTACTCTATTGAATAGTCTATCAATAAATTTTTCATTTTCCATATTATCCCATCTATCTGAAAAAATATAAATAATTCTTAAAACTGAAAAATGATTGAAATATAATTAAAAATACAGATAAGTAAAGTACAATGCCTTTAGTAAAAATTAACGATGTGAATATTTGCTACGAAATCTATGGAGAAGGAGCCCCCGTAGTAATGGTTGAAGGATATAGCGCAAAAAAAGAAAACTGGATTGCGCAAATTAAACCATTATCTCAACACTTCAAGATTATCGTTTTAGATAACCGAGGCACGGGTAAATCAGATCGTCCAGATTATCCATATACTATGGATATGTTCGCGGATGATATCGACGGTCTAATGGAATTCCTTAAAATCGAAAAAGCTCATATAATCGGGAAATCGTTGGGAGGTATGATTGTTCAATCTTTTGCTCTAAAATATCCGCATCGGATAAATAAAATAGTATTAATCAATACGACTGGGACTTTGCCAGTAAATCCGGAAGAAGGAATTAAAATGTTAGTCGATGGATACATTGAATATTATCATGCTTCTTTAGATGATCCAGCAAGAACTTTTTTTAAGAAGTCTGTCCAAGAATTTGATAGAAAATTTCGGAAAAAAATGGAGGAGGACCCAAAACACATATTTTATGGACTTTTTTCCGCAGAAGATTTAATAAGAGAAAGCACGATCGATATAACAACTCCGCGAGACTTAAAAAATCAAGCAAGTGCTTTTGTAGAGTTTAACGCGCTTGATAAACTTCACAATATTAAGAATTCAACTCTTATTTTATGCGCTGAAAAGGACAGACTTTTACCCGTAATGATGAGCGAAAAGATTCACGAGAAATTGCCTAATAGCGTTCTAAAAGTAATTAAGGGCGCAGGGCATAATTCAAATTTAGAAAAAGCGCCAGAGGTAAATCAGTCTATCGTAGATTTCTTAAAAAATTGAGATTTTTAAAAAAATCATAGCTTTAATTAGATAATATCGAAAAGAATTAAATTACATAGATTAAGTAAAATATTATGCCTTTTGCAAAAGTAAATGACATAAATATCTGCTATGAAATTCGCGGAGAAGGCTATCCAGTCATATTAATTGAAGGCTTTGGTGCAAAAAAAGAAAAATGGGTTGCTCAAGTTGGTCCTCTCTCAGAACACTTCAAAGTTATAACCATGGATAACCGAGGCTCTGGGAAATCGAATCGTCCAAACTATCCTTACACAATGGAAATGTTTGCGGACGATATTAATGGCCTTATGGATCACCTAAATATCGAAAACGCGCATGTAATTGGGAAATCGTTAGGGGGGATGATTGTCCAAATTTTTACAATAAGATACCCAAATAGAGTAAAAAAATTAGTTTTAATGAATACATCATCTGGCTATCCCAGTGAGGATGGCCCAAGAATGTATTCTGAGGGAAGAATTGCGAAATATCATGCAAAACTTGAAGATCCAGTAAAAGCTTACCTGAACGACCTTAGTAATGCGTTTAGCCGGAATTTTAGAAAATTAGTACAGGAAGATATAACGAGAAAATTCCATGGACTTTGGTCAGCAGAATATTTCATTCAAGAAAGTACCATCGATCCTACAACCCCTCAAGATATAAAAAATCAAGGAAACGCAATACTAGGCTTTAATTCCCTCGACATACTTCACAAAATAAAATGCGAAACATTGATTTTAGGTGCTGAAAACGACCGAGTAATGTCTGTATATAATCAAAAACAAATGCACGAGAGGATCCCTAATAGCATTTTAAAAATAATTGAAAATACAAGGCATGATTCTAATTTAGAGAAAGCTCCTGAAGTAAATCAAATAATAATCGATTTCCTTAAGAAGTAAAATTATTTGAAGTGGGTCGGTAATGTTTGCAAAATGAGATAACGAAATCTTCTGATTTATTAGACGAGAATGGACATCTTATCCAAAAAGGCTGGGCAAGAAAGTTAATTCTCGATTATAACCGCGAAAATATTAACGCAGGATGGCATAGAATTAAGGAATGGGACTATTACTGCATTTTACATCCAGATTTCGGGATTTCTTTAGTAATTGCAGATGTGGGATATCTTGGATTATGTACCGTTTGCTGGCTTGACTTTAAAGAGAAATCATTCTATTGCAAAGATCAAATGAAATTATTCACGAGAGGAAAATTAAACCTTCCAAGAACATCTGAAGAAGGGGATTTACATTTCTCAAATAAGAACATCGTTATGGACTTTAAGAGAGGAAAGAACAAACGAATCCTCTCTGTAAATTATCCCGATTTCATGGACGGAGCGGGAATTACGGGAGAAATTGAGCTCTATCAAGATCCTAAAATGGACACGATTGTTGTGGTGACTCCCTTTAAGGAAAATCCAAAACGGTTTTATTACAATCAAAAAATCAACTGCATGCCTGCGAAAGGTAAGATCGAAATTGGTGGAGATTCTTACCAATTCTCCGAAGATAACTGCTTTGGAGTCCTCGATTGGGGTCGCGGCGTTTGGACATATAAAAATCAATGGTATTGGGGCTCAGCTTCGGGATTAGTAAAAGGGAAACCAATCGGGTGGAACATTGGGTATGGTTTTGGAGATCTTTCCACACATACCGAAAATATCATATTTTACGATGGAAAGGGTCATAAATTTGATCAAGTGACATTTCACATCGACCCGGATGATTATTTGAAACCGTGGAGATTCACGAGCAACGATGGGCGTTTTGAAATGGATTTTGAACCTATTTTTGACAGAACTAATAAGATGAACCTTTTAATTTTAAAGACCGAACCACATCAAGTTTTTGGGTATTATAATGGCCATGTGGTTCTCGACGATGGTACTAAACTTCATGTGGATCGATTATTAGGATTCGCAGAGGAAGTTTTTAATAAGTGGTAATTTAAGAAAATTATAAATCCAATTCCAGAGGTAATTTTTAATATGTTATTTAAAGAGTGGTTAAAAGACGATTCTAAGATAATTTTATTCGATGGAGCGATGGGCACGGAGATATTTAAACGAGGTGTTAAGCCAAGAATCCTTCCTGATTTAATTAATATTAAGCAACCCGATATAATTGTTGATATTTTCAAAGCGTATTATGATGCAGGTTCAGATATGTGTCAAACCTGTACTTTTAGCTCATCACAAATAAATCTCCAGAAACACGATCTTGAAGAAAAAATTAAGCTTATCAACGAAAAAGCGTTGGAAAATATCAAAACCGCTTGTCTACCGGGTCGATTAATAGTCGGCGATATCGGTCCTTCTGGAGAATTCAGACCTCCCATAGGGAGCGCTTCACCCGACCAGTGGTACTCGAGTTTTAGAGGTCAAGCAGAAATTTTAGAACAAGGTGTTGATCTCTGGCACATAGAAACCGTGTCAGACATTGAAGAAATGGTTACAGCAATACGAGCGATTAAAGAAGTCTCCAAAAAACCAATAATTAGTTCGATGACTTATAAAAATACTAAAAGAGGGCATTTTACGATCATGGGAGATTCTTTAGAAAAATGCATCAATGCAATGGAACAAGAAAATGTGGATGTAATTGGATCAAATTGCTCTCTGGGTTCGGGGGATATGATTGATGTGGTGAAAGAAATGAAAAATTTTACCGATAAACCTCTCTCTGCAAAGCCAAACGCTGGTTTGCCTAGAGTAATTGATGCGGGAAAAACTGTCTACGACCAACCAGTTGCAGATTTTGTCAGCGATATAAAACAAATGATTGATTTAGGGGTCAAGATTGTCGGTGGATGTTGCGGAACATCTCCTGAAACGATAAATGAAATAAGGAAACTGATTGATTCGTTTTTATGAATATCCAAAGAATCCCTTCGCGGCGATTAAAGCCCCAAGGATAATAATTATGGGAAAGGTTATCCCTACGATTTCAGCTATTCCCGGGATTTGAATCTGTCCGCCTGGTCCAATAACACCGTGCACAAAACCAAAGAAAATAATCAAAATGCACCCAATAAAAATAAAAATTGCGCTCTTTCTTACGATTCCCGTTGATTTTCTTATTAATTGAATGTATCCCCAGAGAAGAATGATAAGTTCTACGAGGAATGGAGGTATTACCCAGACAAACATTATTGAACCTGTAAAATTCGAACCGATAGAAATTATCACGTTGATTACAAAAAGTATAATCGCAAGCAATGAAAGAAAATTTTTACTTTTTCTAAAAAACAGCCTTTCTAAATATATCCCCAAGGGTAAAACGGCGATAAATAGAAATGAGTTTGATAAAAACATAATGAATTTATCTTCTCCCGTAGCAAATAATCCCATAATAAACCTCATCCCCAATCCCACAAAAAGGATACCTGCAGCAAGATTAAAAGATTTTGAGACATCTTCCTTGGTATAGGCTCTCTTAATGAACACAAAAGCAAAAATACCAAATATAATAGCAGTAATTATCCACAAAGTAAGTTCAATAAGACTAATCTCACTCATATTACGTTAAACCT
>JAHQWX010000192.1 GCA_029856375.1 Promethearchaeia archaeon
TTCGCCAATCCCTTTCACGCTTTCTTCGTCGGTTTGGTCAAACATCGTGGGAGATTCCATGTGAAAATAGTGCCCTGACTCGTAAGAGGTCATCCACACGCCTTCGCCGAAATCGTTTGCAATAACTCCTCGCTTAACGTATTTCTGTTTAAGGAGAACATTCTTTTGTTCACTTTCGAGACATACCCTTGCAGAATCGCAAACTCCTTTAGAGCTCTGAAATCCACCAGTAGCGATGAATCCGTGATACCCTAGATTTGCTCGCAGCGCTTCGGCGTAAAATCCAGATTCTGGAAAAAATTTAGTTTCGATGACATTAAAGAGTTTTAATTCTTCCAATATCATGTCCATCACCTTCTGCTTATAATCAAACTCTCGTTTAGTAAGAGCAGCAATAATAACTACCAACGGAACTTTCAGCGTTGCCAAGGGCATTTTTTCTAATAATCCTTCAATACTGTTGGCAAATATTGCGGCAGTGGCAAATCCTGATAAATGACTGCACATAAAGGTTATTTCCTCTTTTTCTACTCGCAATATGGTTTTTTCGAGATATTTATGCGTTTTGCAATCAATTACATAAACTCTAATGAAATCAGGAATTTCAAAATCGTAATTCGGAGAGCAGCCTGAGACTTTAAATTTCGTATCACAAGGATAAGGAAATAATTTTATCGCTACTCCAGTAAAAACGCCAAGACCAGACTTAGTTCCGGCCCATCCTCTCATTATACCCCTTAAACTTGGACCGGGACCATCTCCGTTGTACCAATCAGGATTATTTTTTAAGCCTAGAGAACCTAATCTCATTATCTCTCCATCTGGTAAAACCCACTCTACTCCTAATACATTTCGACCGCTATGGCCTGTATGAGGGGATGTAAAACCTGGACCATTCATTGATGTTGCGCTCGCAAGAGGCGATGCCATGGGACCAGCTCCAGGCATGTGACAATTCAAACCATATTTCATTATTTCAACCTGCAATTGCGCCCCGCTAACATAAGGTTGCACAACGGCGTAAAGATTTTTTTCGTCTATTTTTACGATTTTATTCATTCTGCGAAGGTCCAGTATTACAGCATTATCTGTAGATGGCTGATTCCACGGACCAAGTCCAGTAGATTGAGCTTTAAACTGCATACCGTACTTATTGCAGAGCTTAACAATTTTTTGCACTTCCTCCGTAGTTGAGGGTAAAATGACGGCTTTGGGAACAGGAGAGAAGGGAATTGGTTCGTTGCCTTCCATGTGATTAAAAAACTCCATGCACCAATTATATGCGTAAGCATTTGTCATTACTTCGCCGTCGTCTATATTTTCGGGACCAACAATATCTTGAAATTCCTTCAATATTTTTTTATCTAAAGCCATTTTAAGCCACCCCCGCAGTTGCTTCTTTTAATTTTTCTGGTTCTAAACCAAGCGACATTAATATCAATTCGCTTATGTCGTAATATTTCAGCTTAGAACCCTTATCTTTAATACCATCCTGTAAGTTAGTAGAGCAAAAAGGACACGCAGAAACAAGCGTATTTGCACCTGTGTCTTCTGCTTCTTCAATTCTTGTTTTTGCCGTTTGAAGGGCAAATTCGGGAAACGCCGATTTCACGCCAGCTCCAGCACCACAACAATAAGCATATTCTTTTATACGCTCCATTTCTACTAATTCCAATCCTGGAATCTTCTTTAAGATATTTCTCGGAGCGTCGTAGATTCCTTCTGAACCCGTCCTTTTAGGTTTTTCGGGTATGTTGATGGATACTAAAGGCATTAAATGCACAACATCCCCGTCCCATTCTTCGTAGCGCTCTGCGTTTCTTCCTAAATGGCACGGATCGTGATAGGTAACGGTTAAAGGAACTTTTTTAGTGAGTTTCAATTGACCACTCTCAATTAATTCGTTAAAAAATTCAACAGTGTGAAGTACTCTAAAATTATAATCTCTATGTAAGGGATAATCGACTTTAAAAGTGTCGTAACAGCCAGCACAACTAATAATTACGGTTTCAATCCCTTTCGATTCAATGAGATCTAAATTTTTATTAAGTACCTCTTCAAAGGATTTGACATCTCCTGTGCGTAAAACTGGGCTACCACAACAGACTTCGTCTTTTAATATGTTAAATGGTACTCCAGCAGCGTTCATAATCCGAGCGGCAGCGATTGCCATTTCTTTTCGACGATACGATGAGGTACATCCCACATAATACAAAATTTTAGCGTTAGGATCTACTTTAACATCTTCAGGAAGCCAATCTGTTCTTTTCTCGTGAAGTTCGTCGTAGGCATTATTTTTCTTTTTTACGGCCTCAATGTAAGCCTGTTGTTTTGGCATTGGTCCGTATCCCGAATCAACCAATTTCTCTCTGAGCCTGATTATGATTTCTAATGGTTCTAAGGTATTTAGGAATTTACAAGCAACCGCACAATTTCCACACTCTGTGCATTTGTAAACAATGTCGCGAAGTTCTTCAGATGGTTGTATTCTTCCCATTTCCAACGCTAAAGCTAGAATAATTTTTCCGCCTCCAGAATATGGATGAAAATTATACACATCAATAGCGGGACACGCAGAAGCGTATTTTTGGCTTTTTATTTGTACTTGTGGAATCCATTTGCATATAGAACAGCGAAGACATCGCTTAATCATTTTTTTGTATTCTGCTTCATCAATCATTCTTTACACTCCTCTACTTTTGAATTTGTTTTTAATAGAACTCAAATAAATGATTTCATTCGTCAAAACACAACACCCCGGGATTTAATATGTTATTGGGATCAAATATTTTTTTTACCCTTCTCAAAGCCGTTTGCGTAGATTCGTCGTGTCTTTGATAGACATCCTTCGCCCAGAGCCCATAGGGTCGATTAAAGAACGCTCCAGCATTCATCAGCTCCTTACTTATTTCTAAGAACTTTTCTTTGATACTTGAAGCTGCTGCATTATCCTTGGGATCGTAGAAGAGGTCGAATCCGCAGTGATACGAAGTCCCTTGGTTTAACGCTTGAATGTATACTCCTAAATCCTTTGGGTACTTTTTCTCGGCTAAAGAAACAAGTTCGGGAATTTTCTCAAAATTTATAATGAAAAAAATATCTTGGTTTCCGCCCTTTAACCTCATTCTCCAAGGATCTGAGGTTGCATCGTTAATACAATTAATAATGTCGCTTTTATTTATAACATCACTGCTTTTAACCTTCCCAAGATTTAACTCTTTCTTTATATCCTCAATATCTCCTTCTAAATATGAAATTCGATCGTTTGCTAATTTCCCTTTCCCGGCTAAAACATAAATTAAATTCCACTTTGATAACGAGTTTGCTAATTTCTCAATTTCTTGCGGATTTTTCTTAACCAAGCACGCTAAATTTAAATTATTTAAGATAAAAACTTCGTCGCACAATCGATATTTGAGCAGTTCGTATTGAAAGTCCATTAACGCTTGTAGGTCGTCTGATTGAAGGTGAAAGACATTTTGGATTGAAGGTAATAACTCTAATTTTACTGTAGCCCATGTAACTATTCCAATACTCCCTTGAGCGCCTTGAATTACCCTAAATGGACTAAATTGAGTTGGGCCCATCGGATTAGCTTGCGCTTGTCCCGATTTCTTTTGCTCTTTAACGCTTCCTGGACCAGCGGCTGTCCCGGTTCGAAATAAATCTCCTGTTCCAAAAACAACTTCTGTACATAGAAGTGGATCCGAGGAGTCCCATTGGTAACGCGGAATTATGACGGGTTCTCTTTCGAGAGCGCTTGTGAGGACAGATTTAGTTTCTCTCGGATGGAGCGGTAATATTAATCGCAAGCCTTTTTGATGGAGTTTCGGAATTAAATCTTTAAATGTCACGCCAGGTTCTACCATCACGACTCTATTCTTCTTGTCAATTTCGAGAATTTTGTTCATTTTTGATAGGTTTAAAACAACACAATTATCTTTGTGAGGAATGGTGTCTCCATGTCGCCTTGGTCCCGCAATTGAACTAATGGGAATTACGGAAAAATTATTTGAATTTGCCAATCTTAGGATCTTTTCAATTTGCTTCTCATTTCTAGGCCATACCACGCATTTTGGCATTTTTTCCGGGAAAAAACTCGCATCTTTAGAATAATGTTCTAATTCTACTGGGTCAGTAGATACACTTTGTTCGCCAAAAATTGTAATTATATCTGCAAGAGGTATGTTTTCACTCATTATTAATCAACATAAGTTATAAATTCGAATTTGTAGGCACTAACTTTAAAAATTATATCCAAAGTTGAATTTGACGTTAATTACTATTGAACTTCTATCTATTTAATAATACTTGTTTTCTAAAATAAGTGATACATTAATGATTAACGCTAGTGTTCAATTCCCATTGCTAATTTAAGCGATTTAATTCGAAGTATTATTTATTATAAAATAAATTAAATTAACTCAAGCGAGATTCTTACGTAATTTTCTTCATTCTTCTTCGATATCTTATAATCTAAGACTTCGCAATGAACATTTAAATTGAACCGACTCTTTATCTTCGCTTCTACAAATCCCGTTAATATGTAAAAATGATTGATTCCTGCTTCGTACTCTTCGAGGATGTCTGAATTTATAAAGTGTATTATCAATTTCCTTTCTTCTTCGTTAACGATTATATCTTTAAGCGCAATTTTGTCGTGAAGTAGGCTTATATAGGGTCTAATTTCAGCGAGAACTTCTATAAATCCTTTCTTTAATGGCCTTTCTATGGATTTGATTCGTTCTATATCCTCAGTCTCAAAGGGTAATATCACAATATCAGACATTGTCTTCCCAATCGTCTTAAATTGAGAGGGAGTTTGCAGGAATTCTCTATCG
>JAHQWX010000193.1 GCA_029856375.1 Promethearchaeia archaeon
CATTGATAAATCAACGACCCTAACAAATGGGCAACTTCTAAACATTACTATAATTTATCGGGACACAATAACCGATAATCTCATTGGCGGAGGCTCTGTTAGGGTACTTAAAGGCTTAGAATGGGATAAAAGTTTGGATGAAAATACTGTGTTCAATCATTACAACATTACTTTAAATTCAACAATAGATTTAGGAGCAGGTATTGTATTTTTAACCATCATAGCGGAGAATACAAACTATCAAACATATACAGCTAGTCTTACAATATTTATCATCGATAGGGGAACATATTACAATTTAACCATAGATGGACAAGACAAAACAAACGATCCTTCAATTGAGCGAAATGTGAATGAAACGATTTCAATTCGAGTTTATTACAAAGATAATCTAACGCACAGCCACATTCAAAACGCATCGGTGCGGCTAATACAAGGAGGTACAGAAACTAATTTAACTGAAAATGCTACAGGTGGGTATTACAATATCTCCATAAATACGCTAATCTTAGATCAAGGATTTAACTTTTTAACGATATATGCGTATAAGGAAGGCTACATAGCTCAGCAAATATTAATTACAGTAGAAATCATCGAAAGAGAAACAGCATTGGAGTTAATATTAAATGGTACGCTGAAAACTACCGAACCATCTTTGAAAATAACAATTGGTTATCATCTCAACATCACCGTTAGATATTACGATAATATAACTAAAGGACAAATAGAAAACGCCACTGTGCAGTTATTAGGAGATTATGTGGATAATCTAACGGAAGATAAGACATTACAGCAATATACAATAATTATCGACACATTCGATTTGCCCTCTACGATAAATTTTCTGACTATCTATGCCTATAAAAGTAATTACGAGCCGATTTCGCTAGTGGTTACCATTGAGATTATTACTAGAAATACAACCTCAAAACTATTTTTAAATAGTCAAGATAAAACAATTGATCGGTTCTTAAACGTAACATTTGGAGGCTTTATTAATATTACAATCACTTATAGAGATATTAAATCTATTCCAGAGATCCACATAAGTGGAGCAACTGTAAAACTTATTGGATTAGGTGCAGATAAATTTTTAACTGAGAATTCTACATTCGAACATTATAGCATAATAATAAGTACAACAGATTTGCAATTGGGTTCAAATATCTTTACAATTGAATGCAATAAATCTAATTATTTGACAAAATCTTTTACAAACATTAATATCTTTATCGAGGAGAGAAAAACTGGCCTGCAATTGTTCCTAAATCAAATAGATAAAACTACCGAGTTAGATATTAATCTCCCAATTGGCACTAATTTTGTTATAACTGTAAAATATTACGATTTAGAGACTGAGGAGCATATTTCTGGTGCAAATGTTCAATTAGAAGGTGATCTGACGACAATATTAACAGAAAATATCAATCTAAAACAATTTTCTTACACTGGTAAAACTAATGCGCTTGATATTGGAATAAGTATTTTTAGTATCGTTGCTCAGAAATCGAATTATGAGACTAATACCATAAAATTCAAAATCAATGTAGAAAGAATAAAAACAGAGATAAATACCACCGCCGGAAAGAAATTATTTGAGATTCTACCCGGTGAATCCTTTAAATTGGAAATCGTGTTAAAAGATTTAGATTTCGGTGGAAACATTACTAACGCTTCAGTCACATATTCATGGCAGTATGGTGAAGGTGAACTGCAAGATTTAGACGGAGATGGTATTTACGAGGCTACTTTAATAGGGATTCCTCAAGGGATTTTTACGATTACTATAACAGTATTTGCCGGAGATAATTATCGATTCGAGCGTTTTGAGGTTACTATAAGTGCATATGCATCAGAAGAAGCGAATTGGCTATTCCTAGCGCTATTCTTAATTGTTCTAGTCTCCGGTTTAGTAGTATCTATTTATACTGCAGCGTATCAGACTTATCTGAAATATCCTAAACCTGTGAGAAAAATCCGAAAATATAAGAAGAAATTGAAAAAGGGGAAAGCACCTGATGTTGCAATTATTTCTCGAAAAGATGCTTACAAAAGGAATTTTAACGAAGAATTTTCCAAACGATCCAAATATATTAAGCGTCTAATTCCGGACGAAAAAGAAAGAGAACTTTTAAAAGCATCAACCGAAAAATTAGCACTCATGGCTCCGATCCCCATAGTATTAGCAGGTGGTTTAAAATATAAAGGAAATGAAGTAGGCGTATTATTAATCCATGGAGGAGGCGAAGATTCTGCAACAGAATTCAAAGAATTAGCAGATCACCTCGCTAAAACTGGGGGTTTTACCATCAGAATTCCCTTTTTGTCAGAATACGGTTCAACCCCAGAAGATTTTCTGAGTATTCGAAACGAAGACTTAGTTAATGAGCTTGAAACCGAATTAGCTGGATTAAAAGAAAAATCGAAAATCGTCATCGTTGGAGGGCATAGCTTGGGAGGAATTCTTGCGTTATATCTAAGCGCAAAAATGAATCCCGATCTAGTATTTACAATAAACGCTCCATCCTCAATTGAAGAATATAAACCAGAATCGTTACCCATTTTTAAAGTCTTCAAAGACGAACCTCCTTTATATAAAGACGAATTACAAAGAATAGCGGAAGGAGATGTAAAAGATATAGATAGAACTCCACTAAAAATGGCTTCAAAAATAAATGAACTCGTTGATACTTCTAAAAAATCTCTTAAGGATGTAAAAAGTCCAACGCTATTGTTACAAGGAAGAAAGGATAAGGTAATAAAATCTTCGAGTATCGACGATATTTATCGTGTTATTAAAAGTGAGCCCAAAAAGAAAGTCTGGTTAGAGAATAGTACTCACTCTCTAATTGAAAATTTAGATAAGGAAACATTATTTTCAGAGATTTCTAACTTTATTAACGAAGCATTAGAGAAAAGAATACCTAAGAAAAAACCTAAAAAAGAGCTTGAAGCTAAACCAGAAGAAAAACCGAAAGAAAAGCCAAAATCAGAACCTAAAGAGGAGCCGAAACCAGAGCTTAAAAAAGAACCCGAACACGGACCAAAACCCATAACTAAAGAACTACCAAAAAAGGAGTCAAAATCAGAACCAGCACCATTTACTACAATTACACCTCCAAAAATCGAATTAAGACAACCTCGAAAGGAGAAACCAAAAAAGGAACCTGAAGTTGAACCCAAGAAAGAATCCAAGGCCAAACCTAAAGAAGAACAAAAAAAAGAAACAAAAACAACTCCTAAAAAGGACCCTAAATCGGAACCTAATAAAAAACCAAATTCAAAGCCTAAAGAAGAATCTAAGGCCGAACCAGAAAAAGAGTCAAATGATACATCAAAGAAGTCTGAAAAGAAAAATAAAAATTCTAAGAAATAAATCTTTTTTTCTCTTTTTTAATCAAATTTTTCCTCACTTTGATTAAGATCAAAACATTTTTAAGTGAATGAGTGCTCAGACTCCATAACCTCTAATAACGAAACAATGGATTGATGAGACAAAATGATTTGGACGATTAAAAAAGGATTTTACAGAATTATGCATAAATTTGAAAATATTTTTGTTAAACGAATGACAAAGAAAGAACCAAAGTTGTTAATTGGACCAGGTATTATAAAAGAACTTCATACCGCAATAAAAAGTGAAGGTGTTTCTAAATCTTTAGTCGTAACAGATAAGGGTCTTACAAAAATCAAGATTCATGATGAAATGTTTCAAACTTTCAAAAAGAACGAGATCGAATATGTTGTGTTTGACGATGTTTTGCCTAATCCTACAATTAACATGGTGGAAACCGCGAAAAAAGTTTATCTCGAAAATAATTGCGATTGTATAATAGGATTTGGTGGAGGTTCTCCAATAGATTGTGCGAAAATCGCCTTAGCACTTGTTATGAAACCAGGAAAGAAAGTAAGAGATCTGGGAAGATTCTTTAGAATAAAAGGTGATGTGCCTCCGTTTTTTGCGGTTCCTACTACTGCAGGAACTGGTGCTGAAGCTAACTTTGCAGGTGTTATTACAGATCCCGATACCCACGAAAAATTTGCCGTAGCATCCACAAAATTGCTACCAAAATATGCTGTTCTAGATCCAGAATTAACTTTAGCATTACCGCCTCACATTACTTCAACCACAGGTATGGATACATTAACTCACGCGGTAGAATCGTATATAAACATAATAGGTGATGAATCTTCGGACGAAAAGGCAACGAGGGCGGTAAAAACGGTGTTTAATAATCTTGTAAGCCTGTACGAAAATGGAAATCAAATAGAAGCTAGAGAAGAGATGGCTCAAGCAGCTTATCAAGCTGGATCAGCAATGGTTAGGGCAATGCTTGGTTATTGTCATGCTATTGCTCACAAGTTAGGGGGGATATATAATATTCCTCACGGTCTGGCAAATGCGATCATATTGCCATATGTTTTAGATTATTACGGGGAAAATGCTCATAAAAAACTTTCAGAATTAGCAATTGCTGCTGGAATTGGGGGCGATACTGAATCAATTAGTACTCTCGCGGAGAGGTTTATACAAGCCATCCGCGACATGAATAAAAAAATGGATATCCCATCGTCAATTAAGGAAATCAAAAGCGAGGATATCGATATTATTGCTCAAGCAGCACTTAAGGAGGGAAATCCAACATATCCTGTACCCAAAATCATGAATTTGGAGGATATGAGAGAAGTAATTACAAAATTGAAATCGAATTAACTATAATAATTGATATAAGAATGGATAATAATAATCGTGAAATTTTACCCGGAGCGGGGCCGTTTTACTACGAAGGAAACGATATTGGGATATTATTACTGCACGGTGGCGGCGGAGGCACTGCA